>CAZGTJ010000087.1:0-5439 GCA_964528545.1 uncultured Methanosarcinales archaeon | reverse complement strand
TAAATACATTAAATGTAAGTATAACAATATAGAAAAATCTTAAAAGAGCCCATGCCGACTTTATCTTATGAAGCTAAGATTAGCCCAAGATTATCCGGGATTCGCCTGTGGCGCTTGCGGCACCTGCTGCAGCCACATAAGGGGGTGGATTCCCAAAGAGGAAAAGGAATTTATCAAGGAGCACGCGTTTGGAAAGCTGCCGGTCATCCAGATTATGCCGATTGAGCAAATGACGTTTCCTTTGTGGGACTGGGAGGCAAAAAGATTCAGAAATTGGCAAACGCAGGCAAATGTTGACGCAAAAATCGAGCCTTTAAGGGTTATTTTTGACTTGAAATCAGGCAAGACGATTGTTCTGACTTATTCGATGAACCCGGAAACAGGCGCCTGTCCTTTCCTAAGAAACAATAAATGCTCAATTTACCATACAAGGAGGGCTTATGTCTGCAGGCTATTTCCTTTCAACAAAAGCCCGTTCAGCGACAGAAATGAAAAAAAGGAAAATTTGTTTGGAAACTGCGGCGCAATGGAAAAAATCCTGCCCGCCATTCCGGATGAGTTCGGCGAGATGGTTAAATTCCTGAACAACGCTTTCCCCGACGGCTCTTTTCTTGATGCAGTGCAAAATGACCTGATTGCGGAATGGGCAAACAGGATAGTTGTGGATTTGATAAGAAAAAACACGATAAAGCCTGCCGTGAATTATCCTTACAGGTTCTTGGTAAAAAGGGTGCGCAACTCGCAAAAAACTGACTTCACCGATTTTTTGACAGAGTCCGGATATTTTGGCAGGAAGGAAATGGAAAATTTAATAAACAGATTCGACATCAACGCGGATGCAAGAGAGAAACTGAGCGATTTTAACTAATCCTGATGATTTCATCACAACAGATGCGTGAATTGGAGGAAAGAAGCGGCATCTCCAGATCACAGCTCATGGAAAGCGCAGGCAAGGCCGTCTACAGAAATATAAAGGACAAGGTTGATTTAAAGAACAAAAAAATACTTGTCGTCTGCTACCACGGAAACAATGGAGGGGACGGCTTTGTTGCGGCACGGCATTTATGCGATGAGGCGGAGGTTGACCTGCTCTTTGTCGGGAATGAAAACAAATTAAAGAAAGAGGCGCTGATTAACTACAAAAAAATTGAGCATAACGAAAAAATACAATTTCTCATCGATGACGAAATTGACTTCGGCGAATATGACATAATAATCGATGCGATACTCGGGATTGGGATCAAGGGGCGATTGAACCGCGAAATAGCGGCAATTGTTGACGATATAAACAATTCCGGGGCATTCAAGGTTTCTGTCGACATTCCAACCGGGCTGGATCCGGATACAGGCGAGATAGTCGACAAGTGCGTCAATGCTGATTTGGTTGTGACTTTTCACGAGCTGAAAAAAGGGCTTGAAAAATACAAAGACAAAGCAATAATTGTGGACATTGGCCTGCCAAGATGAGGTTTTAATCAAAATTTTTATATAGCCTGCAGGTTGAATAATATTATGCGATTGATAACCAAACAAGATATCAAGATTCCAAAAAGAAAAAAGGGCAGCCATAAAGGCGACAATGGGCTGGTCCTTGCAGTTGGCGGGTCTGAAGGCTACGTCGGGGCAATCGCTTTGGCAGGGCTCGCTGCTCTGAGAAGCGGCTGCGATTTAGTCAAAATAATTGCGCCTGAGAAAGCTGCATGGGCAATTAACGCGTATTCTCCTGATTTAATGACAATGAAATTAAAAGGAAACTGCTTTAGCCTGGGAAATTCTGCAGCTGTAAGAAAATCGATGGAGAAATTTGATGTCTTGCTTATCGGAAATGGGATTGGACTGAGGAGCGGGTCAAAAAAATTTTGCCAAAAAACGATCAGGGAAACAAGAAAATTCAAAGTCATAGACGCTGACGCAATAAAGTCAATTTCGATGGAAGACGCTGAAAACTCAATTGTTACCCCGCACTTGCGCGAGCTGGAATTATTTTTGTTGAATTCAAAAATTGACAAAAGAATGGTTAAAAAAATAATTGATGAAAAAAATATCAAGAAAAGGTCAATTTTAATTAAAAAAACAACGCAAGAATTTCTCGACAAGAGCAACATAATCCTGCTGAAGGGAAAAATAGACGCGGTAATTTCAAGGGACAAAATTCTATACAACAAAACAGGAAACGAGGGAATGACAAGAGGGGGAACGGGCGATGTCCTTGCAGGATTATGCGCTGGCTTTCTGGCTCAAAGCAAAAATTTGCTCCAGAGCGCGGTCAATGCAGCGTACATCAATGGACTGGTCGGGGATATTCTTTTGAAAAGAAAGAAAGGATTTACCTATCTTGCAAGTGATATGGTTGACGAGATAAAAAAAATCAGTAAGTTTGACAAGAAATTCCCAAACGAGTTATGACATCTTCCTCGGCCTAAAAAAGCTTTTCTGGTCTAAAAAGATATAGGACAACTATTCCTGCACATATTCAGTTCCTATGGACATGCAAATCTCGGCCTTCTTTAACTCCTTTCCAAGGTAAGCTGCATGGTCAAGCCGGTTAAACCATTTCAAGTTGTGCTTCTCCATATAGTTAAAAATTGCAACGTAAATGTCCTGCGGCCTTCTGCCCCTAAATTCCTTAAGGATAGTGTGCTTGTAATCGCATATCGCAACGCCGATCTCATACTTGTCCCAGTATATTCTTACGAGCGCATAGCACCCTGCGTCTGTCTTGAAATCCTTGTAGTCGTCCCACTTTGGAACTTGTATCACTTCAAAATCGTCTGCAACATTCTTGCTCTTTATCCAGTCAGGTTTGTCTATTGCCATATAAAAGCCGAATCAGGGCTCATTTATAATATTTATGGTTCTAATTGCCAGCAAGATTCCAACAGCAATTGAAAATGAAGTTATTGCAAAAATTAAAAAATCATGGTGTGCTACAAGAAAGTTTTGCCGGCATCAAACCGCCATTTGCATGATTTCCCGTCGTCAAAATTTCCAAAAAAAATATAATGTTTGGCGTTTTTCTTCGTCATACCAAAAAAAACGTTACATTTATATATTTCCATCATCAAAAAAATCACCATTCTGGAAGGTTTTGAGGGTCAAAAATAATTAGGGTAAGTGCCAGCGTCAGATAAAGGGTGATAGGGATAAGAATTGAAGATTTAGCAGAGCTGATGGGAAAGTCCAAAAGCGAAGTCGAAGCAATGCTTAAAAGCAGTGACATCATAGAGCTTAATTTAAGCGAGAGGGGTTCTAGGAAAAGAATTGAGGATGACTTCAGGATTTTTGAGTGATTTCTTAAAAACATAAGTTTAAATATTTTCAGTATAATGGCTGTTTAAAAGAGGCAAAATGCTAACTGATGCGGATTTGAAGAAATACGGCTTCGAAAACGAGAAAACTGAGGAATTCAGGGGCTCGCTTGTAAGCACAGGCTATCCAAGGCCGGGAAGAAAATACAGGCTTCATTATGAAGGCTATAATATTTCCATTGAAGAGCCATATTTCTGGGTTTTGCATTACCTGAGGTATTATGCAGGCTTTCCAAGAATTGAAAAAATAACCGATGTCTTTACAGCTGCTGAAAATTCTGCTTTTTTTGGCGCATCCCAGCAAAGATTGGGGCTGCAGCAAGACAAGGTCTCGCAGTACCTTGCGACGATAGGGAAAATGGTCCGAGAGCTTTTCCAGCTCGTCAGGGAGCTGAGGATTTTGGACGAAAGAATGAGCTATTACTCAGACTCTTTTACAAGCTCCCCAAGCGCCGAGAGCGCTGAAATAACTTTAAAGGGCATCTGGGTCGATTTAGTCGAGCAAGGCGCCAAAAACCCTGCATCTGTTTATGGAATGGCGCGTGAAGTCCAGTTCACAACTCTTCCGGACCTTTTTTTTAGCACGCACCCAAGGAAGCAGGAGGATGTGGATGTTGTTGTTGAAAAGGAGAGGGGGCAGTTTAACAGGAAGGTAAGGGAAGTCCTGAAAAGAAAACTAAGGGCGTATCTTTCATGGAAAGAGCACTCGTATGAAGAGCTGAAAAACAGGCGGAAGTTCACACTAAAATATCTAAGGCAGCATTTTGAGATAATAAGAATGTACATGACATGGGTCAAGCCTTACCTGAAAAACATTCAAAGGCTCACGTTTGACACATCAAAGGCGGACAGCCCTGATTTGATAGTAGCGTTTGAAACATCAATGCTTGAAGTCGAAATTCTCGCGGTAAAGCCGGACAAGAAATTCAACCAGTGCCTCCTTTTGAATTTTTCCTACAGGACAAGGCCTGAAATGAATTACTCTCAGGAGTACCAAAGAGGGCCTTTGCATCTGGGAAGAGTTGAGATGTCTTTTCGCTCTTACGGCTGGACGGAAAAAGAAATTGAAGATTACAAGAAAATGAAGCAGCATGAGGATTTTCAGCTTCTTGGGGTGATTGACGGCTCCGTGAAGGCCGCGCTTGAATCGCTTGGCGATGAGCTTATGAGATACCTAAAAGAGGCAGGAGAAGATTTTGAGGAAAGAAGGGAGCCTGTAAAAATAGAGGCAAAAAGGGCAGGCCCGTTCCTGTCGGTTTTCCAAGGATTTGGGGAGCTTTTTGGCTCGTTTGCCCAAAAAAAAGAAGTCTCTTCAAAGGCAAAAAAGCCGACGCAGACAGAGCTTATGAGAGATGCAATTGACCGCAAAACCGCTGAAGACGGCGCAAAGAAAGCGTTGTGGGCAACTTACAATAACTTCAAGAAAAACCATGACATGCTGAGCTGGTAGAAAATCGCATGCGCCCGTTAACGTAAAGTTGAGCGACAAAACAAAACTTTATAAATCTCCTTTTTAAAGAATTATAAACCTTATAAAAACAATAAAAAGGCTATTTAAATATTTAAAAATAAGAGGCAAAATGGAATTTCGCTCCGGCTACAGGCCCCCTGTCATTGACTATTTCAACGCGATGGATTCCCCGCAATATATAGCTGAAAATATCGGAGGGCATGACGGGCATTCCCGCGGAAACCACTCCCATGAGCATGATTCCGAAATTGCGCCGTACGGTCAGCCTCTTGGAATAAAGGACATTGGCATGTCGGTCCCGATGGGAATTTCTGCCGCAAATGTTGCGGGCATTTACTCAAAAATCAGGATGGGTGCCGGAAACATTGAAATCCAGTTTCCGGGGTACAGGAGCGGCTCGAGAAATGCGCAAACGCCTGAAATGCTTGGTGAGGACCAAAGGCAGGCAATAAGGGAATTATCCCTTGCAAATGAAGTAAAATTCACTACTCATGCCTCTTTCCAATTAATGGGGATGATGGGGAGAGACGAGCGCGGAAACTTTTCAAATTACGGTGCAACAAATGACTTGTTTGAGCTGAAAAGAGCTATTGACTTCCAATCAGACCTTGGCGGAGGAAGCGTGGTCATCCATTCTGGAGAATTTGAAAGGCCAATGAC
>CAZGTJ010000086.1:0-5451 GCA_964528545.1 uncultured Methanosarcinales archaeon | reverse complement strand
GACTCTGGTCTTCAATCCACGCTTCTGCGGCATTATTGTCTCCCGGAGTTACAAACTGCCGCGACGATATCAAATCGCTCATTGCAAAAGCTTTTGTGTCAATTTGAACTTTGTCGGTCCCATCAAAACTAATTACATCGTCCCCCGGCCCTCCACGATTATTGTAATCAAAAAATCTTACATTAATTGTCACATCTTTATTGTTGCCGATATTCACTTTTTCGACTCTAATCTTGCTGTCTGTTGAAATCTCGGGCCTTGTTCCGCTCGACAACGGGTTTGTAATAATCTGGTACTGGCTTGTTCCGTTTTGCGTAATCCCGGTGACATAATTTTTCCCGTCAATTGCCGCCTTGAGGCATTTATCCGTTCCGACTTTTCTTATTGTTGTGTCAATTATCACATTTTCTCCAAGATTTAAAATTATGGTTGGATTCTTGAGGATATCATTGCCATTGACTTGAACATCTACAAAATTGGCAACTCCTTTCCTGTCTGCAAAAACGGAGCTTGAGCCGCAGTAATATGAGCCGCTTAATGGATCGGCTCTGCAGTCAAATATGTCCTGCGGAGACTTGTCAAGCAGCGGGAAATAAAACACCCCATCTTCAAATCCCTGCGGGAAGCAGTTTTGCGCAATATTTTTTGGGATTTTCCTGTTTGGCTTTAATACAAACTTCAAGTGATCATATCTTACATTATCTTCGACAACCTTATGGAACGCTCTTTTGTCTTCAAGCACATTCTGCTTCAATCTTCCTTGCGCTACCAGGGGCCCTAATTTTTCTTCATCAAGCCCAAGGCAGTCGCAGTTTGAATATCCTGCAGATGTGCTTCCAGGCCTGCTTGCGCTTGGGAATATCGAGTCTGCCCCGACATCGCTGCAGCTTATTGAATTCGGATATTGATTCAACTGGCGGCTTCCAATGCATGAAAGGTAAACGTTGTAGCTGTCAAAATCGCATCCGGGATTTATTATATAAGAGCCCCTGTACTCGTACTTTGGCTTGTATGAAACAGGATCAACAGTTAAAAATTCTCTTGACCTTGTTATTGGCTGGACTAAAGTCGAAAACGGGGTTGTGTAAGCAGCGTCAAGCAGGCTTCTTGCATTTATTTCCCAATCGTATCCGAATGCGGCAAGGCAGACTTTTCTTGCAACGCCTTCCTGGCCCATTCCAAACAGCTCATCTAATTTTGCATTTCCGTATTCGCTTGAAACAGTCTGCTCCAAATCACGCGTCGCTTCGAATATGCCTTTGACTCCGCCTTTAAGATAACTAAGTGTGCTTTCTTCCTCTAAATTCACATTTATTCCGAGCCCAGAAGAAACACATCCGTCAACAAACCACCTTACCGCCTGCCAGATCGAATTGCACAGGTATTGAGTAAATAACTCCTTGCATGCTCCTGCATCTCCCCTTCCATTTGTTCTCACCTGTATTAAGCACGTCGACATGGAATTCATCAGATTGGTTAGCGTTTGTATTCTTTGATTGATTCCAGCAAGATGCGCGCATTGGACTGTAAGCCAATAATCTTGGCTCGGGTTCAGCATCAGGACATCATTTGGCTGGCCGAACGATAAAAAGGATTCTGCATCATTGCCAGCGTAAAGCAAATGATTTGCCCCAAAGCAGGCGTATTGGTCTCTTCCGTCAATGTATCTGTTGGGGTTGTATTGAGTATGTTTTTTTCCGTCAGTTCCTGTTGCCTCAAATTTTTCCTTGTAATAGCGATAACTAAATTTCATATCCTCATAGTTTGTTGGTGTAGACGAAACTATTGTATTTTCAGAAGGTTCTTTTGTTTCATGAACCGGAATATTAGTAAATTGAGGGCCATATTGAGTTATGTCATTTGGCTCATAATATTCCGTTTGAATTTTTGTCCCTGGATTTATGCAGCAGCATTCTTCTCTTGTGGCAACATTATCGTTAACCACGTCAGCCGAGCCACCGTTATAGAAACATTCGGATGTAAATCCCCTTGTATCTACGCTCTTTACTTCCACTAACTCTCCTTTATCATCATAAATTGAATGAGTTGCGGCTATATTTCTGCATACCTGCACGGTTGCGCACCCTGCCAGCGGCTGTTCCTTCTTGTTTTCAAGCAATTTTGGTTTTGAATTGGCAGTTGATTTTTCGCTTATTTTGAAATTGGACCCTTCTGGACCTTTGAAGCTTCTCGAAACTCCTCCGCTTATTCCACAAACTTCGGCGCAGGACTTTGGCTGTGCGGTTAAATAGTTAATGTCATCTTTTTTTATTGCATAATTAATAGTGACATCTGCGGGGCCTTGTACCTTTTCAAGTTGATAGATATTGTCTTTCTCTTGTTTTCCAAGCTTGAACAATGATTTTCCTTTTGCGGTCGTCATCACAAAGCATTTGTCATCCACTCCGTACGAATCCTTTGATAATTGAGGGAAGGAAGGAAGAACAGTCCTGCAGTTTTCTGCCCGCAAAGGCTGTCCTCTTGCACTTTGGTCTGCAGTGCAGCTTTCTCCTTTCTGCACTCTTTTGATTAGCTCTGATGTTTTTTCATTTTCAGTCCATTTGGCCGGGGCAGAATGCCCGAATACCCTGTCACAGCTCCATCTCATGAATTCATAGGTTTTCTCTTCATTGGACCAAGCATTTGCGGTTGCGGGGAAGCATCTTTTCAAATCCGCATCAGTCAGGTACTTTATCTTAAAGCCGCCTTTTGCCTTTGCTATTGTTTCGATAATCTGCTTGCAGTCCTCCTGCGCATTGGGATCGTTAGAGTCAGTTTTCAGGGGATTTTTTTGGAAAAGCTCTCCTACCTGCGCAACGTTGCTCCAATCCTTGAGCGAATATGATTTCTCCTCCCAAAAAGTAATCCATCGCCTGTAGACTTGCGACGCTGTATTTAATCCAAATGAAGTCAGGCAGGCAAACGAGACGTACTCAAGCAGCGCATCGATTTTTTCCTGCAGGCTCTGCAAAGTCCCAATCGAGCTTTGCAGGAAGTCCACAAAATCATACAAGAGCCAGTCAGGAAGAACGTGCCTAGGGTCTATCATGCTGTTGTCCATTGTATAACTGACTTGCTCGCAAGTTGTCTGAGTCTCGGATTCTAAGTCACCGTCTCCATCAGTGTCGTGCTTGTACTTTATTGTAATCTTCAGCGGGAAGGTCATTTCGTTATTCAGCGACCTAAAGAAATTTTTCCAGTCGTTTTCCAAAAATCTTTCCATGCCTGGCATTCTTCCAAGCTGGATTGATGAGTATGTCAAAGTCTTGTCGTTGTTAAGATACTTGACAGAACCTCCTGTAGGCATGACTTGGCAGCTTATGTTAAATCTTGGGTCAATTATTTCTCTTGTTCCGCATGCCTTTGCTATGCCTACCGACTCCACAATTGCCTTGTTTCCCGTGCCGATATAAGAATAATTCAGGTAGAAGTAAACTGTTTCGACTCCTTCTGCGAGCCTCTCGGCACTTAATAATGCAGGGCTCTGAAATTGAGTCAGCGGAATAATGTCCCAGCTCTGGTTTCCTGCCCAGCAGGTTCCAATCCTTATTGTCTGCGTTACATAGCTTCTTTGCCCGACTTGGTCTGATGCGATAGCAAGTATGCGGACATTCTTGCCATCTCTTGCCTCTTGATTCAGGTTAATGCTGCTAAAGTCGCTTGGAGACACCTGCCCGATTCTTGCAGCACTTGCAAGTATTGCAGTCAGGTCAACCCTTTCAAACTTGAAATTTCCGCTTGCATCAGCTGTCGTTGACAAGTCTGCACCGGTCCTGCACAGGTTTGTAAGCTTGAGCGTCGAGCGGCATTTTGCGTCAAGATTCTGCTCAGGAATACTGTCGAGCTGGTCTTGTGGGATATACAGCGAAGCGCTTTGGGCAACTGCTTCATTTGGAAGCCCGCTTATTTGCGCTGAATAGTTGTATTGGTCAAGAGGGCTCCTCTCGATGAAAAGATGCACCCTCGCATTTGGCTTTGTCTTTCCTTCAATGTCAATTTCATTTGCGACATTCTCGTAAATGAACGCGCCTGAAGGAGGGCTTGTTATCTTGATATCCGGTCTTTGCGTGTCAAGCGCAACAATTTTCTCGAAAGTGTAAGCATTTCCGGCGCAGTCCTCAAACACGGCCTTTATTTTATAGCCCTGGTCTCCATTATTGAGCTTGACAGGGGCCTTTATGTCCCTTGTCGCATTCGCAAAAAACACAGGCCTCCTCAAATCCCCGTACGGATCAACTTTACTGGGAGTCAATCCAAGGCTTTGGCCTCCGCTTTGTGTTGTCACGCTTAGGGCATCTGATTTTTGTCCCTCGACTCCATATATATTGACTGCAGAAACCTGGTACATATAAGTTCTTCCGCTGTCCACAAGCGCGTCAATAAAGACATTAAAGCTTGAAGGGTTTGTTGTTGCGATTGGCCCGATGTCGTTCCTGTAAACAACGTAATGGCTGAAATCCTGCTCTTTGCTCTCGCCCCAATTCAGATCGACAGAATTTGTCCCTACTTTTGCAGTGCTTAAGTTTTCTATTTTTGAGGGAGCCCTGATTTCTTTTTGGATAGGGTCAACATAGATCTTCACGTCGACAGGCTCGTTTGAGCTTCCTGTAAGCACGACCTCCATTTTCGAGACAATTGAAGGAATATCATTCAATTGGATTATTGGATTTTCCAGATCAAGCCTGACTTCATAGGTTTTTTCGTTCTTGTTCCCGCTCTTATCCTCGGCGGTTATTTTTATTATGTTTGCGTCCTGCAAAGGTATCTGGGAGAACACAAATCTTCCTTCAGGCGTTTCCTCGCCTGAAAGGCTCCTGTAAGGCATTATCATGCTGTTTACATACAACGAAATTTTCGAAAACGGCTCTGTTGTGCCGATGATGTCAATTAGTCTCCTGCCGCTGCACTTTGGAATTATTGTATTTATTGAGGGAGGAGTGGTGTCTTTCCCGGCGAGAATATTTCCGGTATAGTTAGCGCAATTTCCCGAGGAATCGCAGGAGCTCACGATGAAGATGTATGTTTTTCCCTTTGTGAGCTGGTCAATGACAATTGTGTGATTAAGCTCAAATTCACTTCTGCTTCTTGTCTTGTCAGTCTTGTTAAGGCCATAGTAAACAAACGAATTCGCCTCCTCGTTCGTAAACCAATTTATATTTGCTGACGTATCGCTTGAAGATAATGCGCTGACCTGGCTGATTGCCAGGGCAGCCGAGTCAATTGCATAAGTCGGACTGCCCCCCGATGTTTCCGCTCGTGTCAACGGCAGCGGCCTTGTAGCTGTACTCCTTGCCCGGGTCAAGGTTTGTGTCGTTGAAGAAATTTGCGCTTGAGTTTCCAATAACTGCCTTGTTCCTGTATATCAGGTAATGGCTCAGGTCATTTGCGCTGACACTATTCCACGCTATGAATATGGATGATGAAGTGAAAGAAACGGCGCCCAGCCCCGTG
>CAZGTJ010000085.1:1787-5454 GCA_964528545.1 uncultured Methanosarcinales archaeon | reverse complement strand
ACTGTCTTGGTAGAGTTTCCCAGTATATCAACGGTCGGACCGGTTGGGGCGGCATTGACAAGAACCGACACAGAATTAAGCAGTGTTATAAATAGGAGTGCCAAGATTAGTGTGCTCCAAAAAATTTTTTTCCTTGGATTCATTTTAGCGAAAGCAGACTGGGCCTAGAGCTAGCGCTATCATCTTTTGATTTCAGTATCTACAATGCCAGAAGTGTTTTCTTTTTCTTTTACGCTTCAATTGCACTTCTCTGACACTTTCATAACACTTTTATGCGCTTACTTTCATTTACAGTGCATTTTCTCTAGACATTTGATGTGATTTTGCTTTTTTTTCACCTCTTTAGTCTTTTATTTTAGCCATCTTCTCGATGTTCTTTTCATTAATTATAATGGTGCCAAGATTGCCCTTTATTTTTACAAAGCCGTTATTTATCTCTTTAAGCACTCCTCTTGCTATCTTGAACTGGCTTCCATCCTTGTAGGGCGCCTTGATGTATTGCCCCAAAAATTCCTTGAACAAACTCTCAGTCATTCTTGCTTCACCTGTTTAAATCTAAATAAATCACTTCACTTGACTGCAAAATTTTTTCTGTTTCTTCCATTGTCATTCCCATAAGCTCAGCCAGCTCCTTTATCTTCATTTTCGTTGCCTTCCTTTTTTAGCTCTGTGTTGCCCCGAATATGATTGTGCCATTGCACAGGCCTCCAACTCCAAGTGGAACGCTCAATCTCCAATAAGTTGAATTTTTGTCATTTCCATTAGCTGTATCATCTGTTCTTTGGAAAAGCGTAAAGTTAGTTTTAGCAGAAGTATTTGTCAGTATACGCATGCTATCAAAGGCAGCTCCACTTTCTCCCAACCAATATCTTTGATTCCCAATGGAAATGTTTCCGAAGTCGCAAACCATGGTATAATTATTTCCGTAGTACTCTTCACTGTCATTAACAGTTCCGCCATAACCTCTTAGAGTCAGATTGAGATTCAAATTGCCCACATTAGTTGCATTAAATTGCATTTCACTAGAAGTTTGGGTTACGCTCAAATTTCCATAATCTATAAGTCCGCTTGTGTTTATTGCGAGAAGATTTGTTATAGTAACTGCAGTTGTGCTGGTGTCATTGTCGCTCAAATTCAAGGCTCCTCCAGTGCCTCCGCTTGTACCTCCAAAATCTTTTACAGATACATTGCAGTACCATTGATTTGATGCATTTGCGTAATACTGCACTGCAAAATTGCAGTCACAAATCGCAGTCGTTGATGTTGCCCCTTGCCTGCAGCTTCCACAGCTGCTGTTAACATACCTGTAATTGTTGTCAGAGTCGCCAAAAGTGCCTACCGAGCTAATAAATAGAGTTGCATTTGTTTTGTTTGGATTTACGTCTCCCCAGCCGTTATAATCGAAAACAGTTGCATTGCACGAGACAATCCTCACACCACTTGCAGTCAAGTCTATTTCGTTTGCAGGCCCGCTACCATAATCATCAACCACAATCGACGTAATATTAGGAGGGGTATTGGTTACGTTGACCTTTGCATAAACCGTATTATTGGTTATATTGGTGGCGCCAACTACGTAATTTGCATCGAATGTTACGCCCAAGAATATAAAGCCTAATATAGTGAGTATCAGAATTGTATTAATTCCATATCTTATCGTTTTCTTTTTAATTCTTATTATCATTTTGCGTTTTCGTTTAGTCTTCCGATAATCCCTTACGTTAACTCTACGTAAAAATAGTATGCCGTGCTTCCAGTGAATCCAGGCGTTGCGACTTCAGGAAGTATCATCTGGAAATCAAAGGTGCTGCCATCATTTTTGTATCCTTCCACATCATTGTCTATTTTTGTCTCATAGACTACGTTGCTGTTTGTGGTATTGTAAGCACCGTCATAAAGAAGAACTTGAGTAAAATTTGCATTATCGCTGTCCGCAAATGTCTGGGTACCGTCTCTTTGCCATGTCTGCACGGAAAAGCACTCGTTTTTCCCGATTGTCCTTGCCCCTACGACTATTGAAGAATGATTTGTTTGCGAAAAAGTCGCGTTGATGTTGTCTTCGGCTGTTTGTGAATGGCTTAAAGCAGAATTTTCCTTTGATTCAGCGCTCCTGTTGGAAGACGACGCATTAAAGCTTCCTTCAGCAACCCATGTGCAGTTTATTGCGGTCCAGTTTATTGAGCCGGAGCTTCTTGTCGCATAAACCTCGCCGGCAGTTGCGGTTGTAGCCCACTGGAACAGTGTATTATCGCTTGCGTCATCCAATGTCAATGTGCCGGACACGTTTCCAACATAGCCTTTCCACTTTGTGTTCTGCTGGGTAGAAGTGAGCTTTAACGTAAAAATAAATCCGCCCGGGCTTATGGTGCCATTGATAGTCGAATTTACTTTTGTCCCGGGACCAACTGTCTTGGTAGAGTTTCCCAGTATATCAACGGTCGGACCGGTTGGGGCGGCATAAGCAACTGTCAAAATCAAGCTCAGCGCCAGACTTGCCAATACTATCAAGAACAATGTATTCAAATTACTATTTCTCGTCAGCTTAAGCATTTCATTTTCACTTTCCGTACTATTTGCGCTTCATGAGGCAAAAACCAGGCACTATGCACCTCCAGGAGAAATGCACTGCCATGTAAAATTATGATAGTTCGACAAAAAAGTAATAGTTGGTTAACGTAGTTTCGGACCCGACATGGCCATTTTCAAGGACCAGCATCTGGAAGTCAAATGCGTCTTGGTTTCCGCCATCATTGCTGTAGAAACCATCGGCATTGTCCCTGAGTATTGAAGTGAACACAAGGCTTGCATTATCTGTCAAAAGAAGCTCCTGCCATCCTGCCGAGTTGTATGCTTCATCCGTAAACGGATGGGAAAGCGAGCATCCATCAAGCACGTCAATTGTAACCGGGCCAACCCTGAATCCAGTCGCATCTGTATAAGTGTCATTGAAAGTTTCATTAAGGCCATCCCTGTCGGTTTCATTTATGCCGAAATATTTTTCAATTTGGGAGCCATTGATGTTATACATAACACCAGGACCACCGCCTGCGCCATCAGAGCCTGAAATATTTCTAATCCCGCTGACGTTCATGCAGTACATGCTGTTCCACTGAACAACACTCCCGTTTGATGCATATATTTCTCCAGAAGGAGCAGCAAGCGCCCAATCATATAATGTCTGGTTGTTAGTATCATCTAATGTGATTGTACCAGTTACGTTTCCATAATAACCCTGCCATGCCTGAGTGATTCTTCTTTGGTCAACGACAAGAGCGGTGACGTTTCCAGCTTGTGCCTGAATAATATACCCGCTTTGGTTTTCACCAGAAAATCTTGCGCTGTGAGAAATTGTAACTGTATTAGGACCGGTTGGTGTAGTAGTTTGAGCTAATGCAAAAGAAGATAATATGATAAACAATGCCATACTTAATAGTACAGCGCTTCCTATAACGTTTTCTGCCCTCTTTTTCACTTCTAACACCTCGAACTGCTCAGCTCTCTTCAGCTGATATCTTTTGCTATTAATATGTAGTTTTGTATACTAATTTGTATACTAATATATAAATCTTTTGTTTATTTTTTATCCTAGAAACTATATATCAAAAAATATAGATTATTTAAATCCTTAATGAAAAAATTTAAATATAAAATTGCATTCATAAATTCA
>CAZGTJ010000085.1:0-1777 GCA_964528545.1 uncultured Methanosarcinales archaeon | reverse complement strand
TATACTAATTTGTATACTAATATATAAATGTTTCTGTTTTATTCACTAGTTTTCATATTTATTTTATTATTTTTCTATATAGAAAATAATTATTTTTAGTCCAGATTTGACAAAATCAGGCGACTTTTAAGCAAAAAAAACTGCTGGCATTCTTTCACAAATTTTAAGGAAAAGAGAAAGTGTTCTTTTTTAAGATTAAGGAAATATTATAGTCAGAATGAACATCGAAAGGGAATATAACTGATCTCATCAATTTCTGGATGCGCAAACATACGCCGCGCCCATCAATCCTGCATTATAGTTGGTAATAATATATATTGGGATTTTTTTCAGCAATTTTTTCATGAGCAGGCTGTCTTCAAAGTTTTTTACAAACTCGGAATCAAATATTCCCTTATTTTTCATTGCAATTCCGCCCGCAATATACACTCCTCCAGCTGAAATGCAGTCAAGCGCACAGTTTTTCGCGAATCTTGCATAGATTTTCCTGAATAAATTGAATGTTTCCCTGCAGGCTTTGTCAGAATTTCTGTATTTTGATATTATTTCAGGAGCAATGTTTTTTCTAATTTCAATGGAATATTCAGAGTCCGGAATTTTCCTTTTTTGCTTCAGGAATCTGTATATGCTTACCAGCCCTCTTCCGGACAATATTTCCTCGAACGGAATGCTTGCATTTGTTTTCCGCAGATTTTGTATGAATTTAATCAATTCCAATTCCTCCTTGCTCTTGGCGCCAAAATCGGAGTGGCCCGCTTCCGATGGAACAGGTACATACGATTTTGCTTCACTGTCATAAATCAGCGCAGTCTTCCCAAGGCCGGTGCCCGCCCCAATGACGACAATTGGGGCCTTTTTGCTTTTTTTTGAATTTCTTATGGCATTAAAATCCTTCCTGCCAATGGTGTTTATTGCATAGCCGATTGCCTCAAAGTCATTGAGGAAAATTATTTTTTTTAATTTTGTCCTCCTCAAAAGAACTTTCTTGTCGACACTCCATCTTATGTTGGTCATGTGGCAGAAGTCTTTTTTTTCGCCTAAAACCCCGGCAAGCGCAAGCGCCGATTTTTTTATTTTTATAGAATGCTTAGCTTCAGCGTAGCCCAAAACGCCATTTACTGCTTCGTGCAGCCCGTTTAATTTCCGGCTTTCAAAAAGAAATGAAACAAGCAATTCTGGCTTTTTATTGACGCCAAAAATGCCGAGGCTGGTTTTTGTTCCGCCTATGTCGCCTGCAAGAATAAACTCCCTGTAAGAACCACTTTTGAATTTCTTGTGCTCTTTTTTTATGCAATCCATTTTCTTTTCATTTAATCTGTTGTATTTATAGGTTTATATTTTTATGCCTAAACTCCTTAAATCAGAAACTAAATTTTTATAGCCTTTCCTTTATTTGCCATACAAAACCGCTTTTAATCCGGATTTTTTTGCAGATTCCGCATATTTTCCCTCGTTATCAATAAAAACTGCGTCTTCGCCCTTGATTTTCAACTTTCTCAGAGCTTCAATGAAGAACTTTGGATTTTGCTTGTTTAGCCCGACATCCGTTGACGCAAATCCATTTTCAAACAAGGCAAAGAAATTATCTTTTCTTTTTTTGTTGAACTCTGCAACTTCTTTTTCCGTGTTCGTTGCAAATGCAACTTTATATCCCATTTTTCTCAGGTTTCTTATCAGCGAAATGATTTTTTTGTCTCTCTGCCTTGATGAGGCTTCAACAATTTTCAGGTGCATTTCGATGGCCCGCCTTCGAGCTAAATTCCGGATTTTAAATTTT
>CAZGTJ010000084.1:0-5488 GCA_964528545.1 uncultured Methanosarcinales archaeon | reverse complement strand
TGCACATTTGCTAGGGTTGAGTTATCACCATGACATGATTAGTGTGAATGGGTACCCTCCAGTAAGAGATTGTTTAACATTCCATAGATGCACTTCGTTGATTATTTGCCAGCGATGCCGTGATGCGGTTGAGTCATTTTGGGAAGGAATACAAGAAGGAACTGGAAAAAAATTCTTTAAAAAAATGAAAATAATAAGATAAAAAATAAAAATATCAACCTTTTTTTTTTTTTTTTTTAGGAGCTCGCTTCTTCTCTGCAGGATTTTTTTCAGCTTTTTTCTTCTTTCCCCTCTTCCAAAACAGCTTTTGCTTCCAAAGTTTCGCCTTTAGGCTCTTCTTTCTTTTTAGGCTTGAAAATGTCCCTTAACTTTCTTTTTTCTTCTTTTTGCACCCTTAGTTGCTCCGAAGTTTTTCTCTTTGTTCTTGGCCTTGCCCCTGCTTTTTTTGACTTTGTCTCTAGCGCTTTCATTCCAAGGCTATCAAATACCTTTGCAATATCCCCATGCGATGCATTTTTCTTTATTTCAAGAACTTGTGTTAATGGTTCAAGATGCAAAATATTGCACTTTCTTCTTCTTGTTTCTCCATCAATTAAAACAAACTTGCTGTCAAGAATATCTATGATCACACATTTCTTGCCTGCATCCCTTCCTGCAAGCTTAACACACAATCTTCCTATTTCAACTGTCATTTTTTCCTCCAATCACCTACAAAACAAACGGTGTTGCCATCCGTTCAAGTGATTTCACTGTTTTTTTATGCGTTGAATCAGCTACTGCCTTGCCTTTGCAATAATTTGCAGCCTCATGCATTTGCTGCAAAGCACTCCTCCATAAGGCCGCTCGGGCCTCTTGAATGTTTTTGGCATACTTCTCATCCTAAATGGAAGCTCCCTTGGGACCCCCTTAAGAACTGCTCCGCAATTTCCACACTTAGCGTGAGTCGGCTTTTTCTTCTTGTACTGAAGGCTGCTTCTTCCGCCTGGCACTTTTCTGAATATTTTCCTTAGACTTCTTGATCTCAATGACGGCCTAACCATGGCTTGTGGAAAAGAAGTTTTATTTATAAAGCTTGGCATAATATTAATTATCAAGTCTGCAGTTAGCCATCCATAATAAACTCAAAAAAGCAAGTGTATGCCTTTAGGATTTGCTTTGCATTATAATAACAACATATTTAAATATAAAAGATAAAAAAAACATGATATGGCTGTCTTTAGCTCTAAAAAAGGGGTTTCACCACTCATAGCTACGATCCTTTTAATCGCATTTGCGGTGGCCTTGGGATCCGTTGTCATGAACTGGGGCTCCAATTTGTATTCTAACACCGATCGGTGCAGTGGCGTTAAAATAGAATTGAAGAACATAGGGCCTTATCAAGTGTGCTATGCAGGCTCTGGTTCAGCCGGGTACATCAATTTTGCAATGGACAATAAAGGCAAACAAGACATAAATGGATTTAATATAATAATGACGGACACAACCGGGCAGACGACTATTTTCAACCTCAATGACATAAATGTTCCAAAAAAAACATTGTTTGATAAGAGAGACAACCAAGTAGTTTATGACATGTCAAAATACGGGCAACTAGCCAATGTCGAATTTACCCCAAAAATAAAGGAGAATAGTGAGGTAATAGTGTGCGATTCAAAATATAATGCCAAAACAGAAAAAATCGGGCCGTGTTTCTGACAATTTAATCATGTGAATTTCAAACAACCTAATAGACTTTCATTATTTTTCTAAGAACCATTGTGAACACTATCGAAAAAATAATGTATGTTCCAAGCCATCCAAACCAATTCTTGTACCCGATTGGAAGAACCACTTTCTTCTTGTAGTTTATCTGCAGCGCCTCAAAAGGGCTGTTCTTGATTTGCTTTTTTTGCTCAAGGTATCTATTGGTGTTTGTAACAAGAACATCAATTTGCTGCTTGTCCCCATTATAGTCAAAACTTATAGTATGCTGGCCTTCTGTACCCTTTAAATTCCATGTTGCCTGCGAGCTTTCAAGCATTTTCTTTTTTTCTCCGATAATTGTAACTCCTTTTGGAACTTGTATTTCCACCTGGCCTTCCGCATGCTCCTCCAAAATTACGGTCACTGTAAACTGCTCCTGAGGCTGAATCGACTCGAATGCAAAAACAGAACTCATCCATCCAAAAATAAAAATTATTGGAATGAAAGTTATTAAAGTTGGCTTGAAGGAGTGCATCATGTACTGCATATTCGCTTCCATTGCCTTTTTTTGGAGTTCCATCGCTTTCTGAGGATTTCCCCTTGCCTCCTTTAATCTTGCCTGGTGCTCTTTCATCTCGTCCTTGAGCCTTTTCATCTCACTTTGGTTTGTGGTGTATTTGGTAATTAATATAATAATCAAGGAAACAATCAAGGACATTGTTATGACTGCCAGTGCAGGGGGCAACCCTAAAACAGGTCCAAAAATAATGTTGAGAAAATCATAATAAGCCATAGTTACACACCAACCTTTTGGGAAAAGCCTGTAGAAAACCAAGCAATGTGACATTTTAAATGCATCGGGACGATTGTCATTCTCATTTTTACCCGCCCATGAATTTTCTCATCATAGGATTCATGTCCATCATGTGCTGCCTTGCAATATCCTCATAGAGTTTGTAGATAATCATGACTGTAAGAAGTATTCCTGTTCCGCTCCCTAAAGCACCTGTCAGGTCGGCAATTGAAGCCAAAAATCCTACGGTAATGGCCCCCATTATTGTAAGGGGCCAAATATACCTGTTTAGCAGCCTTTCAAGCACCCTTTCATCCTTTCTAAATCCAGGTATTTGAAGCCCGGACGAAATCATCTGCTGCGCCTGCGTTTTTGCGTCCATTCCAGCCGTCTGCACCCAGAAAATGCTAAACATAGTGCTGCCAACAATGAAAAATAGTACATAAAACATAGATTGCAGATAAGGGGCAACTCCAATAAACAAAGTCTGCTGCTGGATTATGCTTCCAACCAAATTAGGGCCTTGCAGCCAGTAAACAAACCCAGAGGTTGGAGATCCTGTTGAGGCGCTAAAAGTCCCAAGCCACGCATGCCCTGAATTTGCGAGCAGTCTTCCCCATAACTGAAAGTTTGCGATTAAGGCAGCAACAAGGATGACCGGAATGTTTGATGTGTAAATAAATGACAATGGCCATCTGATTCCATGTCCTCTTATTACCCCAAAAGAAAGCGGGATTTCAACTTTCATTGACTGCACATAGACTGCAACTACAAAAACAAGAACAGTTGCGAGCACTGCCGATAGCATTAATGTTGCTGTTATGACATCCCCTCCAAATATGCTCTGGAAAAAAGAGGGTATTGCTCCTGATGCGTATGTTCCCCCCCCAGCCCCCTGCGGTCCTGGCAGCCAGTTAAACGCCCTAAGAAAAAGGCTTTTTGAGACTCCTGCTGCAATAAACAAGCTGATACCAGAGCCAAAGCCCCATTTGCTTACGACTTCATCCAAAAACAAGATCATTACCCCTCCCAGAATGAGCTGGAAAATAAGCACAAGCTGAAGCTGAAGATATAAGGGGGTTCCCCTGAACTGCTCGGCAGGCGCCAGCCCCCCCATTACAACATAGATTACAGCTTCAAAAATTATGAAAAAGAAAGCCATGAACTTTTGAGTCCCCTGAAACGTTCTTTTTCCTTCCGGGCTCGTCAAGTCAAATTTTAAAATTCCAGAGCCGTTCAATAATTGCAAAACAATTGATGCCGTAACAATTGGACCTATCCCGAGCGAAATTATCGAGCCAAACTCTGCTCCAAGAATAATGGCCAAAGTTTCAAATGTCTGAAGCGCATTTCCACCTAGTCCAAACAATGGCAATACCCCTAGAACGAAAAATATGACAAGGACAATCGCTGTCCACTTTAATTTCTCTCTGAAAGAAAGAGTCTTCTGGCTAGGACCTTCAACCTCTGGCAAGTTAGAAATTACAGTATTCCAGATTCCCATTTAATGGAAGAAAATATTAGTGTTTTTAAAGCTTGTTGTAAAGAAATATGAAAGGCGAATAGAAAAATAATGCAGACTTATTTAGACTTGCCAGAACTTTGAATCAAATCAACAACTTCCCCGCCTGCTTGCTGCACTTTTTCAACAGCAGATGCAGATGCGTAAGGAACCCTTATCCTGAGCTTCATTGAAACTCTCCCATCTCCAAGAAGCTTGTTGTATCCTAGTTTTTCCAAATCAACGCTATAAACGTCATTTTCCTTTGTAACTAGTTTTTGCTCCAAGTAATTGTTGAGGTGTTTTTCAATCGAACTCGCATTAATTGCCTTGATTTTGACTTTCGGAGTCTTGCTCATGAAGCCGTGCTTTCCAAAATACTTCTCATCTTTCCAGACGCTTGGCTTTTTTGAGTCTGCTCTTTTTCCGGAGCCTGCCATTCCAGCTCCTCCTTGGTGGCCTTTTCCCCTGTGCTTTTTCTTTGCACCCCACCCGTGGGTTTTGGAGCCGTGCATTCTGCTGCTTTTTTTTCTTTTGTTGACTGTCATCTTTAAACCATCCTTTTAATCAAATCATTGATTTTATCGCCCCTGTAGCCAAGAGAGCCGCCGTCCTTGAAGTTGAACTTGATTCCTTTCCTTCCAAACCCTTTTCTGGGGCTGTTTAGCCTGAAAAATTTCCTTATCTTCCTGTTATTCACGACAACAAAATCTTTATATTGGATTAGCTTTTTTGAGTCCTCTATCTTTCCCCTGAACTCCTCCCCTCTTTTCTCAACAAGCAAGTCAAATGTATCATTGTCAATTTCTCCCCATGTTATGTAGTCCTTTGCCTTTTTTAGCATCCCTACATGGTTTAGGTCATTTGGAACAACAGCACAGTAGTTCTTTCTGTACAATCTGAGCATTTTTAGCGTATCCTCAATTTTTGTATTCATCCTTAATGCCCCCCTCACCCGAATTGCCGCTATTTTTTTTCCTTCTGCCATTTTCAAGATCTTCACTTTTATTGAGCCTTCACTTTTATTGAGCCTTCTATTATCTTCAGCTTTTCAACAGTTTTTTGCTGAACCTTGAATTGTACCAGCTTTTGCAATGCTTTAAAGCAGGCGTAAAGAACATTTAGCTTGCTTCTTGTCTGCCCTTCCGCTCTTGACCATATATCCTTTATTCCAGCCAATCTTAGAACCTTCTGGATTTCTTTTTCCGCCTTAAGGCCAGTGCCCTTGGGAGCAGGGATTAGAGTTACAACAACCGAGCCTGATTTTCCGCTTACCTTGAAAGGAACCGTATGGGACTCGCCGCATCCACATCCCCAATCACCGCATCCTCTTCTTATTTTTATAACGTTTAATTTTGCCTGCCTTATCGCCTTTTCTCGTGCAGGAACAGTCTCTTTTGATTTTCCATATCCAATTCCAACATATCCATCTTCATTGCCAACAACTGCGAAAGTTGCGAATTTTGGCTTGTTGCCTTCCTGGGTTTTCTTTTGAGTCTGCTTGAATATCC
>CAZGTJ010000083.1:0-5518 GCA_964528545.1 uncultured Methanosarcinales archaeon | reverse complement strand
ATGGCTTTATGGGACGATGGGCTACTTCAATCTTGGCATATCTACTTTAGCTGGGGGAGTTGCAGCTATTGTAATTGGCGTTGGAATAGACTATGCCATCCATCTAATGAATAGGTACAAATATGAAAGAAAGCAAGGCAAGAAAATTGAAGAGGCAGTTGAAGAGGCTGTTGTGAGCACGGGCACTGCTTTGTTTGCGACTGCTGCAACAACTTTGGCAGCTTTTTTTGCGTTTCTCTTCGGAACAATGCCGGAAATGGGAAGATTTGGGACATTAATGATTATGGGCATTTCATATTCTTTGGTTTTCACAATAATTGGGCTTCCTGCAATGCTTGTTGCTGAAGAAAAGCTTGTCGCTCTCTACAAGAACAAAAAACATTATTTAAAAATTAAAAATGCTTGAAGAATTTGCTGAGAAAATAGTGGAATTGCAGGTAAAATATCCCAAGGCAGTGCTCCTTGTAATTCTATTCGTAACGCTTCTGCTTATCCCCGGCATAATCAAGGTTAAGATTGAGCCAAGTTTGGAAAAAGTGCTGCCAGAAGATTTACCTGTCATCAAGACAACGAACGACATGCGAACTCAGTTTGGGGCTGATATGGTTTATGTTGTTTTAGAGCCCGATTATGCTGCTGATATCAGAGAGCCTAAAATATTAAAGTACATTGATGCTTTGCAAGGAAAACTTATCAAGAATGAAAATATTTTGGAAGTACAATCAATTGCAGGCATAGTAAAAGAGAAAAATGGATTTATTCCGGATTCAAAAAGAAAAATTGAGTCTATTTTAAATGAAGATCCAAGGACTTTTCAGTTTATAAACAGAGATTATTCTTTAACATTTTTGCAGTTAAGGACAGACACAGGCACAAATGCAAATCTTATAAAAAAGCTTAAGTTTGATATCAAGGATGACATAGCAAGCCTTGAAGAACTTGATCCCGGGCTGAAAGCGCATGTAACTGGCTTTAATTTAATTGATAAGGCTACATTTGACATAATGATTTCTGACTTTTCTTTTGAAACACCGCTCGCTTTTGTGTTTATAGGAATAGCGGTTTTTATTGTTTTTAGATCATTGCTCAAGGGTTTTATTCCAATGGTAGTTGTGATGATTTCCATGCTCTGGACAACTGGGCTGATTGGATATTTGGGCATCGTTCTTTCCTCAACAAATATTGTGGCAGCTGCAATGATAATGGGGCTTGGAATTGATTTTGGCATCCATATACTGTACAGGTTTTACGAGCTTAAAGCAAAAAATTCCAGAGAAAATGCGCTTGCATTTACCTTAAGGGAGAGCATACGGGCATTGATGGCTGCAGCATTAACTACGATTGCTGCTTTTTTGTCTTTGCTTTCCACTCCTCTGCCTGCAATAAAGAATTTTGGAATTATCCTCTCAATCGGGATAGCATCTGCTTTAGTGGCAGCAGTTGTTGCGCTCCCAGCAGTTATTTTCCTTTACGATACTTACATTGATAAGAATACCAGATTGGCAAAAAGTTAAGGAGGAATGAAAATGAGAAAAAAAATTACGAAGCTCTTGATGTCCATATTTTTAATTGCGGCTTATTCAGGCATCGCATATGCGGCAGTTCAGTTTGACAGCGTAAGCTTTGACCCCGCTATCATTGCTGCCGGCGATGAAGTTGATGCAACAATCAATTTTCATGATGAAGCTTTTTATGACCTGCAGGCACAATACAAAGGCACCACCCTAAACGTATTTTTGGAGCCAGCAGACACCATATCTGAAAAATATTTGTTGATAACAGACGCAACAGGAAGCCCGAATGTAGGGCATTTATTTGCACAGGGAGTTTGGAGGAAAACCTTTAGGGTGAAAGTCAGCAATGATGCTCCAACTGCAAAATATAAATTAAGAGTTAAATTTCAGTACATTGTTGATAATAAACCCATAGATGCTGCAAAAGTCCATGATTTTTTTATTGATGTAAAGAAAGAAGGCATAATTTTGGGTGTAGCCAATATTATCACCGTGCCATCTGCCGTAAGACCGGGCGACAATTATGTTGAGCTGGACACCTACATAGAGAATTCTGGCAGCAAAAATTCAAAGTCTGTTGAGGCAGTGCTTAATCTCCCGGAAAAACTTAAGCATTCGTATACCAATAATAACAGGTTATGGATTGGAAAATTAGCTGCAAACGAGTCAAAAAAAGCAACATTTTTCATTAATATTGAGGATGATGCTAAGCCCACCAAGTACAATCTCTATTTAGAGTTTAACTACATGGACTTGGACGATAACAAGTACACAAAAAAAGTTACAATACCCTTTTTGGTGAAAGAAAAGCCAATCATAGATGTTGTTGATGTTAAAGGCAATGGAAAAGCTGGCTCTACAATTAATTTGGAGGTTTATCTAAAAAACACAGGCGCAGAGGATGCAGAAGCAGTTGATGCAAGACTAATTACTCAAAGCTCACAGCCATTCAGCTTTGATTCGAGGAGCAATTACATTGGAGAACTCAAGCCCGGTGAAACAGGAAAAGCTGTGTTTAAAGTCAAAATAGACAAGGATGCAGAATTTAAAGAACATTTCTTGAAAATGTTGATAAGGGCTAAGGGAGACAGCGACAAAGGTGACGAAAACATATACACTTTCAACAGAAGAGCCACTATAAATGTAAATGGCAAAAAAACAAACATTATAGCAGGAATGTTTATTGCAGAAAATAACGGAGCTAACAGGGCTGTTGGGATTGGAATTGTATTGGCAATAGTTATCATTGGTTCAATAATATTTAAAATAGCAAAAAGAAAAGAAAAATAAAAAACAGGTTTTAGGAGGTAAAAAATGAAAATAGGCGTAATTTTGAATACAAATGAAGCTGAAAGTGTCTGGAACTGCTTTAGGTTTGGCAATGGGGCGCTTAAAAGCAATCATTCTGTAAAGATATTCTTGCTCGGCAGAGGCGTTGAGATTGAAAGCGTGAAAGACGAAAGATTTCCGCTTCTTGAAGGCTCGATAAAGAAATTTGTGCAGAACAATGGAGCGATCATGGCATGCGGAGCCTGCTTAAAGATAAGGGAAAAACAAGAAAGCGGAATTTGCCCTGTTTCTGCAATGGAAGATATGCTGAGATTAGTTGAAGAATCTGATAAAATCCTGACATTTGGCTAGAAATATGACTATCCCGCGAAAGTAAGAATTAAATTTTGGCAAGATTTTTATAGGACTGGAATTTCGGTTGCGTATGGACTTCAGCAGGCATAAAAAGGCGGCATTGGAAGCAGCGCGGAAAGCATCGAAAGTGCTCCAGAAAAATTTCGGCAAAATACAAAAAACAAAAGTCAAGCAGAACAAAAGCCTGGTTACACTTGTTGACATGGAATCGAATATTGCAATAATCAGGGTCATCAAAAAATATTTTCCGGAGCATAGCATACTCTCTGAAGAAACTCCTTTTGAGGATAACAATTCCGACTGCAAGTGGATTATAGACCCAATTGACGGAACCCATAATTTTATCCACGGAGTTCCCTTTTTCGGGATTTCAATTGCCTTGGCCTACAAAGGCAATGTTGCTCTCGGGGTATTGAGCTTCCCGCAGCTCAAGCTGGAGGCAATTGCTGAAAAAGGGAAAGGCGCTCTCTTGAACGGGAAAAAAATCATGGTTTCATCAAAAGGCGATTTGCTCCATTCGTATGTGTGCTTTGAATACTCGTACAGGAACAGGCCGCACAAAATAAAATTCCTAAGAAAGATTGCAAACCAGCCATTGGATTTACGGAATTTTGGCTCTGCAATATACCATCTTGCTCTTGTCGCATCCGGAAAAAGTGATGCTTTTATTATTCACCATACGCATCCCTGGGACATAGCAGCGGGCTTCTTGCTTGTTGAAGAAGCCGGCGGAAAGATCACGGACATGAAAGGGAAAAAGTGGAATTTAGAGCAGGGAAACTATATTGCATCAAATGGCAGGCTGCATAAGCGCCTGCTAAGGCTTGTAAAATAGCAAAAAGAGAATATTTTGTGCTTCAAAACCCCAATAAAGCGTGCGTACCCTAGTCATTTTTTAATAGTGAACATTTCCTTATTACATTTGGAAAAGTTTATAAATAATGAACATTTATCCTTTCCGTAATCGAGGTGTAAGGTATGGATGATCTGTCGCAAATTTTCACGAGGATAAACATCGAGATTCTGAGGCTGCTTTCAAAGGAGACGCTGCATATACGGGAGATAGCAGACAAGATAAAATGCTCGCCTGCAAAAGTGCATGCCTGCATCCAGGTTTTCAAGAAAAACAATATAGTCAGGGAGGTTGAGGACAGGAATAAGAAATTAATTGTGCTAAACCAGAATGAAATAACCACGCAGATTCTTGGGCTGATAGATGCGAAAGGCAAAAAAGCTGTATCGCAGAAGATTGGCATTTTTGATGCGATAAGCCCGCTCGATTTCAGATATTACGGAAGAAACAAGAAAGTTTTCGGGAAATTGCAGCCATATTTGTCAGAGGCAGGATTTGTGATGTATGCGGCAAAAGCAGAGGCTGCGCTGGCGAGAACGCTGGCCAACTGCAAGGTTTGCTCAGCAAAGATTGCAGACGAGATCCAAAAGGCGTGCGCTCAGATAAGCCCCGAGGAAGTCTATCTTGAGGAAGACAGGATTAAGCACAACATAAGGGCGCTTGCAAACGCGATAAGAAGCAGGGTTAGCGACGAGGCAAAGCCTTTTGTTCATTTTACTTCCACAAGCTATGACATAATTGCAACCGCGGATGCTGCAAGATACAAGGACTTTACAAATAACGTGCTTATCCCTGAGCTAATCGAATTGGAAAAAACTTTGATAAGCATTGCGCTTCGTGAAAAAGACACTTTGCAGATTGGCAGAACGCACGGCCAGCACGCAGAGCCAATCACTTTTGGATTTGCAATTGCACAGTATGTAAGCAGGCTTGGCTCTTCAATTATAAGGATAAGAAGAGCCGCAAACAATCTTCGGGGAAAAATGTCGGGGGCTGTAGGGGCGTACAATGCTTCATCGCTTTTTTTCCCTAACCCACTAAAATTCGAGGAAGATGTCCTTGCAGAGCTTAATTTAAAGCCGTCCCCAATGTCAACCCAAGTTGTCGAGCCTGAATTTTTAGTCGGGTATCTGAATGCTGTTGTGTCAGCCTTCGGAGTTCTTGCAAACCTGTCTGACGATATGAGGCATTTGCAAAGAAACGAAATTGGCGAAGTCGGAGAGCATTTTGAGGCAAAACAGGTCGGCTCGTCAACGATGCCGCAAAAGCGAAACCCGATTAATTTTGAGAATATCAAGGGGATGTGGAAGGAATTCATGCCCCGGATGACGACAATGTATATGGACCAGATTTCGGAGCACCAGCGCGATTTGACCAACTCTGCTTCAATGCGCTTTATCCCTGAAATGCTCGCAGGATTTTATGTTTCAGTTGTCCGCTTGAACAATGTGATGTCAAAACTCGTTGTGGACAAGAAAAATATGCAGAAAAATTTTGACCTGACCAA
>CAZGTJ010000082.1:0-5588 GCA_964528545.1 uncultured Methanosarcinales archaeon | reverse complement strand
CGTCCTTCAATATCCAATGCTCTTTTCCATCCTTATCAATTCCATAAACATTCAGTTTCTGCCTTGGGGCATTGAATACAATATCCATGTGGTATTCTGTGCTCCTGTCAGGCTCAAATCCTGAGCCAAGCGCAATGTGCATCATCTTGGCTATTTTCTCATTTACAATCAAGTATTCGCAAAGCCTTGCTTTGGGGTTTGTGTTGATTGCGAACTCCCCAATTCTTTCAAAATTCTTCTTTTTCAGGTCTATTATTTCTTTTGGCAAACTTTTGTTTTTTTCTGCCTGAAGCAGTAATTTCATTGCATCATTTTTTCTTTTGTCTATCTGCTCCATTATGTATTTTGGCCCCGACACTATCCTGTAGCTGTTTCCATAGCACTCAACAACAATTGGATTTTTCTCGTCTAGAGGATAGCTCTGGTCAACATGAACAACAACATCCCCTACAAAAATCCCTTTCATGTACTCCGGCGTTGTGAACGCCTCTCCGCCCGGGATATTGCCCATGCATCCTGCCCTGATTCCCGTCATTTTTAGATATGGCTTGTTTATTTTCTCCCTTACGTCTGTGTCGGATCTTCTAACCCATCTTCTAGTTCCGTCTGGCTTTACAAGTCCGACCTCAAGCTTTGTGACATATTTTTCATTAAGCTTGCCTTGAACATAAATTACATCGCACCTGTCCATTTTTTCCTTGACTTTCTGGTTCCTTGAGCGTATGTCTGCCCAATCCACAAGATTTGTTTCTATGAATATGTCAATGGGTATTGTTTCCGTGAAGGCAACCCTTGCTTTCGGGTCCCTTTCGTCATACTTAGTCTGAGGGTAGAAGTCCAGCTTGTAAATCATCTGGCCTGGCGTTTGCCATCTCGTCTTTTTGTTTGGGGAAGGATATCCAATCACCTCTCCAAATAAATGCTTTCCGGGGTAGCCCTTGCCGCTTATTGAAAAAGACAGGTCTATGGGCTTTAGCCTTTCAAGCTTCAGCAGCTTTGAAAATTTCTTATATTTCATAAAAGGTTCTTCATCAATGTCCTTCTCCAGCTCGCAGCCCAGTAACGTAGCCCTTAAATCAGACGTTCTTTCGCTTTTTTCCAGCATTGAGCCTCTGAAAGTGTATGCATTCATTGTTGGCTCTGCGATATTGCTAACTGTCTGAGTCATTGCCCATATTATGGAATATGAATCCAGATAATCCTCCAAAGGATGCCCCATCATATCTTGAGTTGGTATCAGCGTGAAGCCAATGCCAACCCTTTCGTCTTTTTTTAAGGCGTAAACATCCCGCCACAGGATTTTTGCAGTTTCCATTAATTCCTGCATCCTGTGCTCTTTAAACCATCTTGTGTTATAGGGGATATCTGTTGCTCCTTCGAATCCGCTTTTTTTTGCTTCCAGCATGAAGTCGGGTTTTCTGAAAATCTTCCTGAATTCACCCTTTGCCTTTTTGTCAACCTCATTTATAAAGTCAATCAATGCGGTGATTTTTTCACTTTTTATCCTGCTTTCGTAATCTTCAAAAATTTTCCAGACGTCTTTTAGGGTTTTAATGGCATCAGATCCTTGCATTACCCCTATGCAGCTTAAATCAGAATTAAGCTCATGAATTGCCCTCGAGAGAGGAGGTATTGAATAAAAGGCATCTTTATTGTTGGCGTCAAACATTACAAAAAAGCTCTTGCCTTTTTGCCTTCTCAAGATCTTTTTGTAATCAGCAACAGCATAATTAAATTCTTTTTCGTCGTATTTCATCAAAGTAAACAATCCCCACTTGTTTTTAAATTTTCTTAATTTCACCCCTACTCCTTAAATCCGGAACTCCTGCAAGATAAATATAACAAAGGACCAAAAATATAAAAACCATTATCAGCGACACGCTGTAACTGTATGTTATAATAAGCCAGCCACCAAGAACGGGACCTATTAATGCAGCAAGCCTGCTGACTATCTGCGAATATCCAAAGTATTCTCCCATTTTATCTTTTGGAGTTAGAAACACAAACAAGGAGCGCGACGTTGCAAGAGAGCCTCCAAAAGCAATGCTTCCAAGAAGTCCGGCTATCCAGAAAACTGCCATGCTTCTTGAGCTTATAAAAACAAGAATTACTCCTATCCAGATAATTGTGCAGATTTTAAGCGTGTTTTTTGATCCAAACCTGTCAGATAGCCTGCCAAACAGAATTGCTCCAAAACAAGCGCCAAACGATTGCCCCATGAAAAGAAAAATGAAATTTGAAATAGTCATGCCTATTTCTTTTTTTGCGTAAAGGAAAAAGAAAATATCAATAGCGGCCAGGGCGTTTGAGAAAAGCATGTAGTAGGCGAGGAAGGGAAACATTCCTTTTATTTTGAACAGTTTTTTTATGTTTGAAACAACTCCAAGAAACATGTTTTTGATTTCATTTGCCCCGAATTCCTGCTTTTTTACATTCTCGTCCTTTATTACAAAAAAGAGAGGCAATGAGAAAATCATGAAGAATGCGGAAATTACAGGAAAAACTGCCTTTATTCCTTTTTCTGTTTCGATGGTCCCTGAAGAAAAATAAACCAGAGTTAAATAAGCCACAAGAAGGCTTAGCAATGTTCCCGAAAATCCTGTCGCCATTCCAAGTCCTGATATTTTGCCCATTTCCTTATCTGTCGCAAGAGTTGGCAGAAGCGAATTGTATATTGATAGGCTTAAATTATATAATATCGTGGCTATTCCTGCCAAAACCAAGTTCCAAAATAAATTTGCCAGCGGGAGTATTGCTATTAGAAGCACCATTAGAAATGTCGGGATTACGATGAAGGGCTTTCGTATGTTTGTTTTGTCGGAATAAATACCAATAACCGGGACTACCAGGCTAAAAACAGCAATGCCTATTGCAACTGTAATCCCAATGTGAAATTCATTTCCTCCAAGAAATGAAGTGACCAGAAGCGGCCAGAAAATTGTTACGAAAGGAGATGTGAAAGCAGTGTTTGCAAGGTCGTACAATGCCCATGCAGCTATCTTTTTGTCAACCATCTAAAGTCCCCTTACTTTTTTTTCTATTATTTCGGTAATCTCGTCATATGACTTGCTCTCAAAAGTTTTATAATCAATAACTTTTCCAAAAGTTACACTTGCCTTGCCGATTCTTGGAATTGCCTTGTTCCTTGGGAGAATTTCAAATAGCCCTCCTAATTTTACAGGAACAACAGGAACTTTCATGCTATTTACTATAAATCCGATCCCAGATTTGAAATCGTGTATTTTTCCATCCAATGTTCTTTCCCCCTCCGGAAAAAGAATTATTGAAAAGCTGCGGTCGAGCATTTCCCCTGTAAACTCGAGGCTTGTGTCGGTTCCAATCATCGTCCCGAAAGGATACGCATTGTAAGCAAGGGCGCTATAGTATCCAAGGCACTTTCTTAGAAATTTTTTAAAAAGATTTTTTTCCCCAATCCCAAAAACAACATGACCATCAGCAGCAGCAGCAAGCGGCAGTTTGATGTGCCTTATCATTACAGGAACATCAAAGGCGCTCTGATGGTTGCTAACAAAAATTACCGGACTCTTTATTTTAGCGATATTTTCCAGCCCCATATAGCTGGTCCTTGCAAAAATGCTTACTATCGGAAGCAAAAACAGCTTTTGGTATACTCTTCTTAAGAAAACCATGGAAATGTAAGTGGGCCACATCCTGAACTTTACATGGTGGACTGCCCTCTCGTTCATGAGCTTTTCGAGATCCTCAACTGTCGTGTTCTGATTTATTTCTATCTCATCTATTTCAACATCAAAATGCCTTTCAAGCTCTGTTATCAATTCAACTCTTTTTAACGAATCCATTCCAAGGTCTACAAGCTTTGATCTCGCGTCTATCTTTTTATTCAGGCTAAGGGTATTATGTATTATGCTGTAAATCTTGTTTGAATATGCAAAATTTTTGGGCTTTGAACTCTTGATTATCTCCTGCAGCACCACGAATTTCCTTATCTTTCCCGTAGGAGTTTTAGGAAAATCCCCGCTCCATACAGTATAGGATGCAATTTGCTGATGGCCGAGAAGATTTTGGTTTGCCTCTTTTATAATCTGCTCTGGGCTTTTGCCATTTTGCAGCGTAAAGATGGCATGTACCTTCTTATCTTTTTCAAGAACGCAGCCTTCCCTGACGCCGTTTATTGAATTGAGGACATTCTCTATGTCTGATGGATACGCCTTAAGCCCGCTCGGCGTTATTATAACATCCTTTTTTCGGTCCTTTATAAATAAGTAGTTATTTTTTATCCCCCCCACATCTCCAGTCATAAACCATCCATTTTCAAAAGATTCTTTTGTTTTTTTCTTGTCCTTATAATATCCGCTCGATACGTTTGCCCCCCGGACCATTATCTCATTGTCTCTGCCAAACTTGATATTTACTATATCCGCAACCTTTCCAACACTTCCGGTTTTTGTTGCAAAGGGCTTGCTAAGGGAGACTACTGCGGCTGTTTCCGTCAATCCGTACCCTTGAAGCACAATTATGAGCTTTCTTTTCCACCATTTTTCAAGCTCCGTGTCAAGAACAGCCCCCCCCACCCCGATTATTCTGAACTGGAAGCCAAGATTGCATGGAGCACATTTGCCTTCCAGGTGCTTTTTTATGTTCGAAAGTATTCCTGGAACAAAAATGGCGACGTTGATTCTCTTATTTCTTATGGTGGAAATAATCTTTCTTGGCTGGGCAGTGTCGGTAAAAAACACATTATATCCAAAATACAGCGGGAAGAAAATGCCCATAATTTGGCCAAAAACATGGCTAAGAGGAAGCACGTTAAGGAATCTCAGGCGCATATTTAGGTTTACGGTTTTTACAGTCGCACGGACAGCTGCAACAATATTTGCATGAGTTAATATTACACCTTTCGGGTCCCCAGTGGTTCCTGACGTGTATTGTATTTCAAGTATCGAATTAGAAGATAATTTTGGGTAAGGCATCTCCTCAAGCACAATTTTCTCCAGGTTCTTTTCAAGGTCCTCAAAATAAAAGCTCTTTAAATTTTTCAGCTTGAGATTAACAGGCTTGTTCAGAAAAATTATTTTTGCCTTAACCTGCTTAAGTATATTCTTTATAAGCTCCTTATCCGACATTACATCGAGAGGAACAACGATAATTCCGGATAATATGCAGGCGTAATAGGCAATTACCCAGTCAACAGAGCCATAGCCAAGTATTATCGCCTTGTCGCCATTCCTAATCTTGTTGTTATTAAGAAACACCCTCAATTTTTGTATTTTCTCATTTAACTCCTTTCCAGTCAAGGAATGGGTCCTGTAGCCTCTTTTCTGGCTGTATAAAACTCTGCCGCTGTTTGATAATATTGACCTAAGAATGAGGTATTGCATAGAAGAAAGGTTTTGGTTCATGCCTATTTCACGTTTTAAACAGTTAATAAATCTTTTGATGCTCTTGTCAACAGAATAGTTTTATTCCTGAACAGTACAGTATCCTCTATTCTTATGCCTAACTTTTTTGGGAAATAAACCCCGGGCTCGACTGTGAACGCTTTGTTTTTTGTTATTGTGTCATTTGAATTCAAAGTAAGATTCGGAAGCTCGTGGATTTCAGTTCCA
>CAZGTJ010000081.1:0-5614 GCA_964528545.1 uncultured Methanosarcinales archaeon | reverse complement strand
CCCCACCATTTCTCGAAGAACATGGCGTGCTCTATCCTGTATTTTGGAGGCATTTCCGGAGCCTCGTCAGCATATCCGATTGTGATTACCGCCTGCACGTTTATGTGCTCGGGCAAATTGAGAATCCTGGCTATCTCTTCTTCGTCAAAAGCACCAACCCAGCAGGTTCCAAGCCCAAGGGAGTGGGCTGTCAGGAGCATATTTTGGATTGCGGCAGCGCCTCCCTGGATTGAATACAGTCTTGTGCCCCTTGTTCCGTAAAATCTTTCCACCTTTTCAGGCTCTCCTGCAATTACCATATGGACTGGGGCATCTGCAATCCAATGCTGCTGCGCGCACGCTTCCGAGATTGCCTTTCTTTTTGCCTCGCTCTTTACCACAATGAACTTGACGCTCATTATATTGCCTGCAAAGGGCGCATACTTGCCTGCCTGCAGAACCTCGACAATTAAGTCCCATGGCACATCAATGTCTTTGTATTTTCTTATAGAACGCCTCGTTCTGATTGCCTCAAAGACGCCCATTTCATTTGGGCTGTGGTGGTGCTCGTCTTCCAGCTTTCCTTCGTGATGGCTTTTTTCCATAAACCAATCCTTGGAATTAGTATTTAAATAGTTAACTGAAAAAACCCTTAAACCAGCTTAGAATTTTTTGGATCAGTCCTGAACTGACGCACTTGCTGTCTATGCAAAGGTTTGACGAGCATTCAAAATTGTTGTCGCACTTTTCTTCTTCTTTGATTTGGCCCGTGAATTCATAATTATCGCTGCAGAATTTATTGTCCTTCCTGTAGCCAAACGGGTAGCATTTGTCATCAAGCTCGCAACCGTTGCAAACGTAGTCTTTTTCGCTTGACTTTGGAGCCTCTTTATCCGATTCTGGAGGCTCTCCCTTTCTTTCTTTTTTTGGTATTTCAATTGGCTTCTCTGTCGGCTTCAGCTCCATTTTTTTGCAGGCACCTTCGGAGCAGCCGTAAGGGCATTGATAATCTGCGTAAGCGTATTGCTTCGAGTCATAGCAGTAAGCCTCGTACAACAAATTGAGGTAATAATCTGCCTTTTCAGGACTAACTTCATCAACAGCGCATTTGTCATAAAAAATTTCTTTAGGGTAAGTCATTGTTACATACCCTTTTTCATAGTAGTTTACGCCTTTCTCACTATCTGTGCATGTATTTGCCGCAGGAGTTTGTATGCAGGCGCCATCTTTGCAGCCGTATTCACAAAAATAAGTTGTCCTCTGATAAGATTTCTGGCTTTCATCTTTGGTAGAAATGCAAAAACCTTCAGATAAAGTATTGGAGTCTGCACAATAGTCTTCTTGCTGATTTGTTTTGCCGTCAACAACCCAGTACGTAATGCCTTTGGTGTAATAATCGCCATATTTATCAGTCTCTTCACAGGAATATTCGGATTTTTGCGTCGCACAATCGCTTGGGCAGGTTCCCATTGAGCAAGAACAGGCTATTCCTTCTTCCTTGGAGCAAGGCGGGCAGTAGTCTGCTTCTCCGGATTCGCATATTTTGTTGCCGCAAACTGGCTGTGTCGTTGTGCAAGAAATTACGTTTCCTTGACTATCACAAATGCAATCGACTGGACATTTGGTCGTTGGACAAACATAAATTGGACAATTATATTGGTCAACCTCACCTGTAGGAGTTCCACCGACGCAGGCTGTGCAAGTTGGTTTTGATTGTTGACAGGCAAATTCAGCATATTCATTATTACCGTCTATTGTAGTGTAAGCATAGCCTCCGCAGGTGCTTTTCCATGTAAGCTGCATACCTTTTGTTCCTGAGACAGATACAACACATGTGTCAACTCCCGAACACTTGTATTTGTTGTCGGTTGTGTAACAGGTTTGAGTTGAGCCAGAATTTGAAAATACGCATTTGACTTCTTCTTTGACAGTTGTTGGCTCTGATTTGCATGCTCCATCATAACAGCCCCCCGGGCATTCGTATAAGTTTTCGATTGCTTGGCCGTCGCTTCTGCATGATTTTTCGTTCAGCAGATTTGGATTGCTGCTTGGGACTTCGTCATAAGAAACGCCGCATTGGTCTTTGCCTGTAACATATTCCTTGCCATTGAAGAATGTTATATAGCCGTATTCATAATAATTCATTCCGCCGTCAGAGTCGCTGCATCCTGTCCCATCATCGATTTGGAAAGTAATTTGATCACTTTTTGTTGCTTCTGGGCTTGACTTTGAAGAAACGCTTAGGTAGGCAGTCCAAATCCCTTTTTCTGCTGTTTCTGAAATCATTTCATCTTTTTCATAATATCCAGATGCTGGATTATATTGGAGGGAGCTTCCTAGTGCATTTGCACCTTTTGGAGAAATGAGATTTAAGCCCACTATTGCACCTTCTTCTGGTGTGAAAGGTGTGTCATCAGTCTGGACAACTTTTCCGAAGAATTTTATAGTGTCGCCTGTTTTATAAATTGGTTTATCAGTCCACAGAAGGATTGTCTTAATGCTATTAGTTGTATTCTCAGCGCCCAAGACAGCAAAAGAGCTAACGATTAAAGCCAGTGCAAGAATGATTATCAGTTTGTTCATTCTGTAACAATCATTTAATTCATGAAGTTGTATATAAACATATCGATGACTTCAAACAAATTCTTTGAATTAACAGATATTCAAACCAATAAAATTAATAAACATAGTAAAACACATAATAAAATATGGAATACTCAAGGCTTGTTGAAATCTACGAAGAGCTAAACAAGACAACGAAAAGGCTGGAAAAGACAAGCATTATTTCGGAATTCTTGAAGGATATAAGCATTGACGACATGGAGCATGTCATACTGCTTCTGGAAGGGAGGGTGTTTCCGAATTACGACTCCAGGGAAATTGGGGTTGCCTCGCGCTTAATGCTCAAGTCATTGAATGTTGCAACAGGCATTGGCATTAACAAGATAGAAAATGAGTGGAAGAAGCAGGGCGACCTTGGATTGGTTGCAGAGTTAATTATCAAGACGAAAAGGCAGGCAACACTGCAATCAACAAGACTCACAGCGAGAAAGGTGTTTGAGAACTTAAGAAAATTAGCAGAGCTTGAAGGGCAAGGCACAGTTGACAGGAAAACCCAGCTTATTGCGGAATTGCTTACATCGGCCAAGCCGGCAGAAGCAAAGTACATTGTCAAGACAATTCTCGGAGAGATGAGGATGGGAGTTGGGGAAGGCGCTATGAGGGATGCAATAACGTGGGCATTCTTCGGAAAGCAGCTCGAGATAAAGTACACAAAGGAAGGGAATGACATTGAGGTTGCAGACAGGGACGAGTACAACAAATGCCTTGATGCGGTGCAGCATGCTTACGATGTTACAAATGAGTTTGCTGAAGTGGCGAAAGCTGCAAAATCAAAAGGTATGCAGGGGCTGGAGAGCATTGGAATGAAAGTAGGCATTCCAATTCAGGTGATGCTTGCCTTGAAATCAGACACAATTGAGGATGCATTTGAGAATGTTGGCAAGCCAGCCGCCATCGAATTCAAATATGATGGCTTTAGAATACAATGTCATAAGGATGAGAAAGGAAACGTTAAATTGTTTACAAGAAGGCTTGAGAATGTCACAAACCAGTTTCCCGATGTTGTTGAATTTGTAAAGAAAATGTCAAGGGCAAAAGCTTCATTATCGACTCGGAAGCTGTCGGATATGACAGAAGCACTGGGAAATACATGCCATTCCAAAGCGTATCGCAAAGAATCAAGAGAAAATATGACATTGAGAAGCTGATAAAGGAGCTTCCTGTTGAAGTAAATGTTTTTGATATTATAAACTTTGAAGGGAAAAGCATGATAAACGAGCCATTTGAAAAAAGAAGGGAATTGCTTGAGAAGATAATAAAGCCCGAGGCAAAGAAAATAGTGCTTGCAAAGAGCAAAATAGCGTCTGAAAAGAAGGATGTTGAGAAATTTTTCAAGGAAGCAGTCAATGCCGGCAACGAGGGCCTGATGTTCAAAGCCCTCGATGCGCCTTACAAGCCTGGCGCAAGAGTCGGCTACATGATAAAGTTCAAGCACATGATGGAAACTCTTGACCTTGTGATTACAGGGGCGGAGTGGGGCGAGGGCAAAAGGTCCAAGTGGCTGAGCAGCTACAGCATTGCCTGCAGGAATGAAGACAAATTTCTTGAAATCGGAAAAGCCAGCACAGGATTAAAGGAAAAAGAAGAGGAAGGATTGAGCTTTATGGAAATGACAAGGCTGCTTAAGCCATTGATTGTTTCAGAGAAAGGGAAAGAAGTCAAAGTGAAGCCGAAAATTGTGATTGAAGTCGGCTATGACGAAATACAGAAAAGCCCGACTTATGGCTCTGGATTTGCGCTGAGATTTCCGAGGGTGCAAGGTTTAAGGCCTGAGAAAGGCCCTGAGCAGGCAAGCACTTTGGATTATGTAAAAAAATTGTATGAAGGGCAGAAGAAACATTCAAGGTAGTTAATTCTGTCTATTTATTGCTTGCTTGTCCTTCAGAATTCGTTTTTTGTATATATAACCTGTTACAAAATAGACTGTAAAGAATATTAGAATAACTTCAATTATGAGTAATACTCTCATTACAAAGTCAACACCATTTCTGTAAAGATAGGCAAATACATAATCGTAGGTCATGTGCACGAATGCCGAGTCTTCCACCACATACAGCCAAAAAAATAATATCTCATAAATGTATACAAGAAATCTTCCAAGTCCCTTATCACCGGTGAATGCAATTATCTCGGCAAGTGCTGAAATAAAAAATGTATAAAGGAAACTGACATATATTCCCAAATCTACTCTTTTGAGTCTTTCTTCGTCCTTTAATCTTTTCCTGTAAAGTTCAAAACCAAACCAAAGTAATGCCATAAATAATATATTGATTATAAGATTCAATGGTATAAAATAAGGTGATGGGTTTTGATCTATAAAATAACGAAATACTAAAGGAAATCCATTTGTTTCAGATGTTTTACATCCTGGTATAATTGCCGTAAAAGTGGTTCCAACAATCAAGAAGAAGTATAATCGGATTAATTTCTTATCCCTAAATCTTTGAAACAATGCCCATATATTAACTGTGAAATCATTAGTATTTAATATTTTCTACAGTCAAAAACAATGTTCGATACCTTTAAATATTCATCAAAAATCCAATTTCTAAAATGATAGTCGGCTTTGCTTTTACAAAAATAAGCGCGGAGAAGAAGGAAGGGTACAAGGGAAAGATTGACATAAACAATAATGTTAGCATAAAGGATGTTGCCGAAGACAGCCTTAACCTTGCGAAGGAAAAGCAGAATGTCCTAAAGGTCAAGTTCGAATTCTCGTCAAGATACGAGCCAGGGGTGGGAAGCATTATTTTCGAGGGAAACCTGCTATACTTGGAAGACCAAAAAAAGGCCAAGGAAGTATTGGGCTCATGGAAAAAGGACAAGAAGCTGCCAAAGGAAATGATGGCAAACTTGCTTAACACGGTTCTTACAAAGTGCAACGTTCAGGCATTGATCTTGAGCCAGGACATAAATCTGCCAAGCCCGATTCCAATGCCGAAAGTGCAGATTGCGCCTGAGAAATAATTCTGTACATATTTGCAATTGGCAAAAATTAGTTTTATTACTTGTT
>CAZGTJ010000080.1:0-5634 GCA_964528545.1 uncultured Methanosarcinales archaeon | reverse complement strand
TCCGCTCAATTCCGTTGGCTTGTGATCCATTCTCTCGTCAAGCTCGACAAGCCGCAACAGCTCTGTTGCCTTCTTGATTCTCTGTTCCTCTTCAACATTCTGGAACACCATTGGGAGCATCACGTTTTCAAGCGCGGTTAATGTAGGTATAAGGTTAAATTGCTGGAAAATAAACCCGATTTTTTTCCCTCTTATTTGCGCAAGCTCTGACTCACTCAACTTTGAAATGTCTTGCTGGTCCAGAATTATTTTTCCTTTTGTTGGAACATCAAGGCAGCCAATCATATTAACCGCTGTTGATTTTCCGCTTCCAGAGGGCCCCATTATTGCAATAAACTCTCCTGCTTTGACCTCAAGGTCTAGGCCCTGAAGCGCGTTGACTTCGACTTCCCCCATGATGTACGTTTTCCATACATTATCCAGCTTGATTATTGTTTTTTTCATTTTAGCTTATCTGCTTAAGTCTCCTTATCGTAGTCTTTAATATCTCCTTTATCTTCTTTTTGTCTTTGCCATTTGAATACGCATCAAACAAGGACACATTAAGATCCGAAAGTTCATGGCTAAGCTCTTTGAATGGAACTTGGCCTTTTCTAATCTTGCCGTAAACCTCGTTCATGAGCGCAATTTCCTTTTTGTCGGTGATTCTGCCGAACGCCTTTGATGCGGCCATCATTCTCCCAAGAATCTTGCTGTGGCTCTTGTCTATCGAAGGAAGCTGTTTTCTGCCTTCGCTCGTAAGATAATAAATTTTCCTCCTGCCTTCGATTTGGTAATTTACGAGATTTTCTTTTAGGAGTTTTTCGAGCAAAGGGTAGATTGAGCCGTAGCTCGGCTTCCATCCAGATGTGTCTTTCTCTATCTGCTTTATTAGCTCGTATCCGGATAGCCTCTTATTTGAGAGTGTCTTCATTGCAACCAGTCTTAAATAGCCGGATATCATTTTCATGTTTTATATCGAATTCGATATATCAAAACCGATATAGCGGTAGCGATATATTGGTATATAAAGATTATGCTTTAATCCAAAGTTGTTGCAAAAGGCATTGAACACAAAACTTTAAAAAATAACAATAGTTTGCTTTCTTATGAAGGAGAAAAGGGAAAGAAAGAAGTGGGGTTTGATATTGTTCATGGTGTTTATAATGGTAGGCACCACTTTTAGCGTTATTTTCTTCGGGTTTACAGCCCCGCAGGAGAACATAAGGTATGAAAATTACAAATTCATCAGAAGCAATGACATATGGCTAAGCAAGATTAATGTGAATTATGCCGCGTTCTCATTTTTGCCAAATGAGGTAAGCGACATAAAGGCAGAGCCTGGTTTTGAGCAGCTGCTGAAAGACAGGCTTGAAATCGACGTGACCTCTGATACAAATTCAACAAATCTCCAGTCGATTTCGCTTGCAGCGTACCAGATGGGCCTAACGCTTGAAAAATACAACATCTATGTAAGGCAGGGATTTATTTCAAACAATTCGTACAATGCGCCAGTTATAACCTGCAATGACTCAACGCAAAATGTTCCTGTGATTTATTTTGAATATTCAAACGAAACCCGGATAATCACGAAAGAGAATTGCATAATTGCAAATGCAAAAAGCCAGCAGGATTTCATAAGGCTTAAAGACAGGATTTTATATGGTTTATTTGGGATAATACAATGAAATTAGACAAAGAGAATCACGAAAAAAACCCTCAGGAAAAGATGAAAGTTCTCAAAGATAGCTTCGAATCCGGACTCATAGGCAAGGAAGAATATGAAAGATCGCTAAGGGAAATCGAGCCGGAAATTAAGGAGTATGAAAAAAGAATAGAAGAAAAGAAAACGCAAGAAATAGATATCTCTCAAAAATCATCTGACAAGTCGATAATAATTGCAATATCGGTAATTATCGTTCTTTTGGCCGCAGTTCTTGTATACAGCATGTTTGCAAAGCAGGAGCCAAAGACTCTGGAGGATTTGCACGTTGCCAACATAAAAGGCGATTTGAAGCCGGAGCAAGGATATGTTTATAAGGGAGTGTATAGCTTTGTAAATTTGGATGGATTGTGGTACACCCAGCTAAAATCTCCTAGAGGAACTAAAACCTATGAAATGGCCCTAAGATACTCGCCAAATGATGTCGAGGAAATAGATATCGAAGGGAGCCTGAATGCCAATCTTTTTAACAATGCAACCGAATATTATGTAACTTTCAATCCAACCGGGCAGGAATTTTCCCACATAGCGCTTGCAGTTGCCGATTTCAACACGCACATGGCAAAAGTGTTCGGAAAAAACCCTGTTGCGGCATGTGATAGAAACGAGACAGACGCGTGCAAAACAAGGCCTGTTGTAACCTGCAATTCTGACAAAATTGTGCTGTATGTAAAAGAAGCTGAAAAGACAAGGGCCTACTATAACAGCAATTGCATAGTTGTCGAGGGAATGGGGCTCGACCTTGTAAAGGGTGTTGACAGGGTGCTTTACAATCTATATGGGATGATGGAGCAAAAAGAGCAGTGAAATGGAGCACTATTATTCCAAAGAGCCAAAATCTGAATTTAGCCTGAAAAAGATAAGGCAGAGCATAAAAGGAATTGAATTTCATTTCTACACAAGTTCTGGAATTTTTTCAAAGTCAAGGATTGACAAGGGCAGCTTGCTTTTGGCGGAGAACATGGTTATGGAAAAAAATGCAAATGTTCTGGACATGGGGTGCGGGCTTGGAATTTTGGGAATTGTGGCAGCAAAGCTATTCGGCGCAAATGCAACAATGACCGACATAAACAAAAGGGCAGTGCTCCTTGCAGGAAAAAACACGGAATTAAATGGAGTTGGCGCAAAAATATTGCAGGGAAACTTATACGATAGTGTCGATGAAAGAGATTTTGATGTTGTTCTGTCAAACCCCCCTCAAAATGCAGGCAAAGATGTTTGCTTTGAAATAATTGAAAAATCGAAATATTTTCTCAGGCAGAAAGGAACTCTGCAAATTGTTGCAAGGCCAAGCAAAGGCGGGAAGGCATTGGGCGAAAAAATGGGCCAAGTCTTTGGAAATGTAACTGTAATTGCAAAAAAATCAGGATACTCGGTTTATATGAGCGTTAAGGATTGAATTATAGCTCTTCCTTGAGATTTGCCGTGACCACCATTGTCAGCGTTGATTGTATATCTCTGTTTTCCTTTCTAAAGTCTATTACAAACTTGTGAAATTCGCCGACGTCTGCAAATTTGAGCTTTATGAGCAGGTCGTATTCCCCTGTGATTCCAAAAACCTCCCTGACATGCTTGCTGCTCAAAAGCTTGTTGTCGATGTACTGGCTCGTGCTTCCCTTGACAAGCATAAACACTATAAAATTTTCCCGCACAGCATTGTTGTTGAGCTTGATTGTGAATTTTTCAATCACTTTATTTCTTATCAGCTTAAGAAGTCTTTGATGCACTGTGCTGGGCCTTATTTTTGTCTTGGAGGAAATTTCCCTTATCGGCGCCCTTGCATTACGCCTGAGCAGCTCTATTATCCTTTCATCCTTGCTATCCATTGTGGGGGTGAAGGCCCCCATCATACGCCAAAATTCATTCTGGCATTGGGGGAGTGAGGGCCTTTGGGAATAAAATATTTCTATGTAATATTTAAATCTTTCCAAAATTATTCACTTTTTGCAAATTTTAGTGGAAATTTTCCAATATTTTATGAAAAAATTATATAAATATCCACAATAATCCATGTAAAGGTGATTGCATATGGACAAAGGAGCCCATTACGAGGTAAAGGATATCAGGCTTGCAGAACAGGGATTGCTCAACTTGGAAATTGCGGAATCAAGAATGCAGGCTTTGATGGGGATAAAAAAAAGGTTTGAGAAAGAAAAACCGCTAAAAGGCCAGAGGATCGGAATGGCATTGCACGTTACAAAAGAAACTGGAATTCTTGTCAGAACCCTAATTGCAGGAGGAGCTGATGTCGCAATTACAGGATGCAATCCTTTAAGCACTCAGGATGATGTTGCTGCAGCGCTTGCAAAAGGCGGCATCAAAGTTTGGGCCTACAAGGGAGAGACAAGGGAAGATTACTACAGATACCTAAACAATGTAATCGCATTCAAGCCGACAATCACAATCGATGACGGATGCGACCTGGTAAGCGAGATACACAAAAATCACAAGGACTTGATACCCAGCATAATAGCAGGATGCGAGGAGACGACAACTGGGGTTATAAGGCTAAAGGCGATGGAAAAAGATAACGCGCTAAAATATCCGATGATTGCTGTCAATGACAACAAGACAAAGCATCTATTGGATAATTTCTATGGGACCGGGCAATCAACTCTAGACGGCATATTAAGGGCAACAAACATACTTTTTGCAGGAAAAAATCTTGTTGTCTGCGGCTATGGAAGCTGCGGCAAAGGGGTTTCATTGCGAGCAAAGGGAATGGGCGCAAATGTAATTGTAACTGAAGTTGATTCTTTTAGAGCGCTGCAAGCCGCACTTGACGGTTATAGGGTAATGCCGATTAAGGAAGCTGCAAAAATAGGCGATATTTTTATAACAGTTACAGGCAACAAAAACGTAATTGATATCGAACATATGAAATTAATGAAGGATGGAGTCTTGCTTGCAAATTCTGGACATTTTGATGCTGAGATTAATATGCAGAAATTAAACCAGATATCTAAATCAAAAAGAGTGAGGCCGTCTTTGGACGAATATGCTATTAACGGTAAAAAGATATACGTATGCGGGGAGGGAAGGCTAGTTAACCTCGCTGCTGCTGAAGGGCATCCAAGCGAAGTCATGTCAACTTCATTTTGCGGTCAGGCGCTTGCATGCGAGTTCGCAGTCAAAAATAAAGGTATGTTAAAACCGGAAGTCATTCAGCTCCCTGAAGAAATTGACAACCACATTGCAATGCTGCAACTAGAAGCGATGGACATCCAAATTGATTCATTAACTGATGAGCAAAAGAAATATCTAAGCAGTTGGCAGGAGGGTACATAATCCTTCTTTTTATTTTGATTTTCATTCTTATTATATTTAATGCGTTAATTTCAATGGTCACCAACTAAATTTCCAATCAATAAATTTAAATACAAGATTGATAAAATGCCTAAATAGGGGTGGAAAAATGATTTGGACAATTGCGATTATAGTTTTTGGGTTGATACTGCTTTTTTCCGGAATAAGAGTCATAGACCAGTACGAAAAAGGAGTCATTCTTACATTAGGAAAATTCACTGGAATCAAGGAGCCTGGGCTGAGATTTATTGTTCCCATAATCCAAAGAATGGTGATTGTAGATTTGAGGGTCAGAACTCTCGATATAGACAAGCAGCAGGTTATGACGAAAGACAACGTTCCTGTCTTTGTCAATGGCGTTGTTTTTTTTAAAGTTCAAAATGTCGAGCATGCTGTTTTGAAAGTTCAGGATTATGTTTACGCACTATCCCAGTATGCCATGACGGCATTGAGGGATGTCATAGGGGGGATGAATCTTGACACAGTCCTGACTGAAAGGCAGAAGATAGGGGAGGAAATAAGAAAGATTGTTGACAAGGAAACTGACCAATGGGGCCTTGATATCCAAGTCATCAAATTGCAGGATATTGAAGTTCCTGACGATTTGAAGAGGATAATGAGCAGGC
>CAZGTJ010000079.1:0-5686 GCA_964528545.1 uncultured Methanosarcinales archaeon | reverse complement strand
CGAATGCCTCAGCACCCACCTTGATTGCACTCGCAATTTCCTGCATGCTTGCAGGACCACTATCCTTGTTGAGCATCTGCCTGGTCAGATAAAAAGAAAAAACAAGCGCCAGCACGCTGATTAAAATTACCACTCCCAATAGTCCAAATACCATTCGCTTTGGGAAAATAAATCGGTTTATAAAGGTTATTGTGTTAGCTATTTTTGTTAACTTGGATGGACAAAATCTTAGTGCAATGATTCTGAAGGCAAAAATTTCGAGTTAAAGCGAACTTTGGGACGGCGGGACAATCATTTTTATTATTTTTCTGAGATTGTCACCGATTATTGAATAACTGCGAAGCAAGGTAAAAGTCCGAAGAACTGAAAAGTTGGGGGCAGTGTTTAGTTATATTCCGGCAACAGACTTATATTTATTTAAACGGGAAAGTATATCATTCTTTAAATTTTCAGCATCTTCTTTATTCAAATCTGGAATAATCGGACCAGTCCTTATTTGAATGGTTCCTTGTTGTCTATATACACCAGCGTTATATCCGCCTTCTCTTGCAGTTTCTATTGAAAGAGAAGATAAACCTAAAATTTTTTGCCAATATGTTTCATAAACGATTACATGCTGGATTTTTTGATATGGGATAATTTTTTCAAAACGTGATATTACACCACCTTTAAAGGTCAAGTTTTTGCTATCTAATGAATACTCAATAGATTTCAAATAAAGTAAATTATAAAATACTTGAATAATCAAAATAATAAACCCGCAACCTACAAAAAATAGAATAACGAGTATGGAAGCAGAAAATCCTAAGAATTCAAATTTGACAGGACTTTTCAAAGCAAACATAATTCTAAAAAATAGGTAAATCAAAAAGATTCCGATAATCCCACCAATTAAATTAAGAAGTGTCCTCTTCTTTATTTGAATAGGGTAAGCATTGTTAGTCATTTTCTTTATGAATTCCTGAAAGAATTAATTCTTTTATTGTTTGAGCATTTTCTTTATTCAATCCGTCTATGTGAGATAAATATCCAGAAATAGCGGTTGCACTACTGACGTGAACATCATATAATCCAAAAATTCTATCAAGAATATCTTGGTCAACATAAACATCTTGTAATCTATTTATTGGTAGGGTAATTTCATTTCTTGAGAATACTCCCTTTTTTATGATTAAATTATTACCAACTAAATCATAAAAATAATATTTCAAATAATAAATCTCATACATGTACTTCAATATAATAACAAGAAATGCAATTCCAGTAAATACAAAGATAACTGTAGTTAAACTGAAGTTAGGAATGTCGCCCCGTCCTCCGGTTAAAGACAAGAATAATAATATTCCTGGAAGAAATAATGCGAAAAGATATCCAAAAAAACCCGCGATAGTTTTCTTCAATGGTTTTATGCTTTCAAGCGGATATTTTTCTCGCAATGTAGTCATATTTTATTACTAAAAATTTTGTGTTTAAAAAATTATCGTTTATCCTATGTCGGAGGAAGCTCAAAAGAATTTCCGATTCGTTCTCGTTGGCCGGATAAACGAAATTTTTTTCCCGTAAATATGAGAAACCTATAAATTATTCCTGTTTACCCCAAATCTCGTCAAATTCTTTTAAAAACAATTTAGCAATCTCTTTGTCGTGTATTATTATGATGTTCTCATCGTTTCTTTCATCGCCGCTTTGCGTTGGATTAAATGAGCCCGTAATGACTGTTGAATTGTCGATTATGAAAATCTTGCTGTGCATCTTGTATTTTTCATTGTCTTTCTTGACTTCAATTCCAAAATCCTGCATTCTTTCATGCTGCGAATATTTATTAGACGATTGTGACGAGTCAACAACACCTTTAATTTCAATCTGGCCATTTTTTCTTATCAAGGCATCTGCAATATCCCCGTTTGTAAAGCTGAAGCTCAAAAAATGGACGCTTTGCCTTGCATTTTTTATGGAATCGATTACGTGCAATGCGCAATTATCTTCGGGGCAGAAATAATTTTCAATTAAGATCCCATTAATAACTACTGAAGGATGTCTTGCTTTTTTGTTTGCAGAATTCTTGTTCCATAATTCCAGAAATTCATCCTCAAAGTTCTTAGCCAAAAATTCCGAATGCACCACAACAAAATTATTCCTGTTTTTGAAATTGTCGTTTTCTGTCGGGTTTAAAGAGCCCGTTGTGACAATTTCATTGTCAATCACGCAGAATTTGTTGTGCATTAACGCGTTATTGTGGTCCAACCTCAAACCATCCCCTTTAATCTGGCTTTTGTTGTTGTCTGCATCGATTACCACTTTCACGTCTGCATGCTTGCTTTTGTCAGACAAGGCGTCTATCACATTTCTTAGATTTATGTCGTATAATGCGCAGTGGATGGAATTATCTGCACTTCTTATTTTTTCTTCAAGAAATTTGCCGCAATCCTGCCTTGGGCAAAAGTAAACTTCAATATTTTCGTTGATTTCCGACGGTATCTTTGGCGCGCATCCAGAAACTAACAAAGCGAAAGCCAAAATAACCATGTTCCCATAGAAAAGTTTAAATATAAGTTTATTCATTTTAAAGTGATAACTCATTTCGAGCATTTCATAGTGATAATATCACTCTTCGGAGTGGTAATCTATCACCTCTTTTTTCCCCGGCAGGACAAGCAATTGTTCTGCTTGGGTTTATAATCATCTTTTCTGTTTCTTTTTTGGTCTGCGGCGTATTAGGAAGCTTGCTATTAAGCCTACAGCAAGTCCGGAAACAAATATCCCAAGTTTTGCTGTATTGACAGAAAAATTAAGCCTGCTATCCTGCTCTTCGAAGTAAATATCCAGATTTCCAAGCTCAAGTGCGTATTCAGAGTATATCATCGCAGAGAATATGTCGCTGTCTTTAAGGGAGTTAGCATACTCATAGTAGCTGTACCCTAAAATCGGAAAGACGCCTTTTGAGGATTCCCTTGCAATGTTGTTCTTGACAATTTCAAGCTTCCTGTCTAGCAGGTTTTGGTATTGCGAAGGATCGACGCCGAAGACATTCAGGATTATATCGACATCTGCCTTGGCCTTGCTTGCAATCGAGAGGCACAATTCGTAGTTTCCTTTGGCCAGCTCGTCCTGCGCCTTTTTGGTTTCTCCCCTCACCCCTTCAAGCGAGCTTGGAAGATACAGTTCAACGTATTGGACGCGCTCCTCGGCCTCACTTATCTTTGTCTGGCAGGTTTTTTTAAGGACTTCGCTGTTCAGGACAAACGCCTTTCCGCCTTTTCCAAGAAAGCTTGACCATGAATTCGCGGAATTAAGTCTTTCATTTGCAAAAGCAAGAGTTCTTGCAACCCTCAAGTCGCTCATGTTGGTCCCGTTCAGCTGGCCTAGGACTTCATCTGCGGTTTCGTTTGCCTCCCTCAGCCTCTCTTTCACAACAATATACGCCTCCAAATCAGTGATGGTTTTTTTCTGGTAGCTGTCCATTTTCTTGCTGAAGCTGCCAATTTCTTTCCTTAATTTTGCAACCTCGCCCAGATATTTTTCCTTGGACAGGTTCCTCGAGAGTATTTTTATTGTGGAATAATCCACATTTGAGCCAAAGCAGTAGCTTGCAGAGCTGTAGAAATTCATTTTCTCGAACGCGTCCTTCCCTCTTGACGACAGGTTCTGCGCCCCTTCCCTTAGCGGAGTCAGATTTGTGCCCGCCCGCAAGCTTGATGTTTCGCTTTTTAGCTTGGCGCTCCGGTCGCACAAATTCTTTGCAAGAGACTTCATTGTGTCAAGGTATTCTTCGTTTATCTCGATATTTTTTATATTCGATGACATATCCTTTCCTGTGAACTGCTTTACCGCCTCTTCGAGTGTTGAAACTTCAATAATCTCAATTCCAAGCTGCTTTGACAAGTTTTGCAGGTCTGTTGTCTCATTCCCTATCCTGACAATAAGCTCTCCGGCTGGAATCAAAACTTTCTTGAGCCCGGCTTTTTTGGCCGCCTCAACTTTTGCCTTTACTCCCCCGACAGGTCCGATCAGGCCGCCTGAATTGATTGTCCCTGTTGCCGCGACTTTCTCGTTCAATTCGTATCCTTCAAGCATTGCCACGGTTAATATTGCAAGAGACGAGCCTGCGCTTGGCCCTGCAATTATTGCGGAATCGGCTGTTATGGTGTAGAAAAAATCGTAGTTGTCGCAATCCTTGTCAATCATGTCGCATGCAATTGTCTTTGCAAATCTTGTCGACATCTGCGTGTCGGTTCTTGTCAATGGAAATGTCTCAAGAAAAACCCGTCCAGTGCCTGGCTTTATTTCCAGGTACAAGTCAGCAAGCCCTCCCTCGTGCCCGTTTTCTGTCTCCCTTACCGCAAGCAGCTTCATGTGGCCCTGCTTTGCAAGCGCTGAAGGCAGCATTATCATGATTAGGATTAACAAAAGCAGGAACATCTTTGTGAGTTTGGATTTTGGCTTCATATAGCTCGCGAGAAGCCATCGGCATTTAATAATCTTGTCAAAACTTCAAATTTTTTTCATATTCCCGCGCTTTGCCCTCATACCTCCGCCCAATCTGGATTTTATGTATATCATGGAAAGATAAGCGCCAAGCCCCAGAATCCCCCCTTCCAAATTATTTATCATGTCCTTTTGGGTGTCCCAGATGCGGTTGTCCCCTGCCCCAACAAACAAAATCCCATCCCCTATCCCAAGAGCCACACCCCAGATGAACTCAAAAATCTCGTGAAGTGCGGATAGGCCAAGCATGATGAGAAAGGCTGCAAGGATATTTGCATTTCTTGAAAAAGACTTTCTTGTCTCAAGAAAATGATATAGTATGAAGTATGAAATTATGCCAAAGCTTATGTGCATCCATGTGTCATACTCGATTCCCAGCGGAAATTTTTCATACAGGCGAAATACTCCGAGATTATGCGCTACGAGGAAAGCCAGAAAGAGAAAGTAATGGAACGCGCTTAAATTTATGTGCTTTCTGAAAAAGAACATCCCGTAAAGCCCTGCTAAAAGCACAAAAAAATCCCATTTGAAGTCCGAATTTATTGAAGCCGAGTAAATGCCAAGCAGGACTAGGATTATGGCCCCGCATATAAGAATGGAGAGATGCAGATTTTTCTTTTTTACAATTAATTTAGCCATGCTAGTGATTAAAGCGTGCTGCCGGGCATTTGCAGACTGCTATTCTTTTTCGACTTTGTCATTTTCCACAAGCTTTTCAGTGTGCCTACATTTTGGGTATTTTGAGCAGCCATAAAACTTCCCATAAATAGAGCTTCGCAGAACAATGTCGCCGTCATTGCACTTGGAGCACTTTCTTTTTATTTCACCCTTTGCAATCGCCTTTGCCTGCTCTCCCGCCTCGCCTTCAACATGCTTTGTCGGGCATTTAGGGTTCAGGCAGAATTCCAAGGGCTGCTTTCCTTTTCTTATGGCAAGCACTTTTGGGTAATTGCAAGTTTCGCAGTTTTTCTTTGCAGGCTTTATCAGCGCATTTTTTGGAATTGAGAAAATTGTCCTGCAGTCGGGGTATTTGTTGCAGGCTGCAAAAGCGCCGAATTTCCCCCTTCTCAAAATTATGTCCCCTTGCCTGCAGGCAGGGCAGGTCCCGAGAGCGGTCATCTCGTGCCTGGTCTCGACATTGGCTTTCTGCAACTCCGCTCCGATTTCCTTACTATTCTTCTTGAAATCCACAAGGATTCTT
>CAZGTJ010000078.1:0-5742 GCA_964528545.1 uncultured Methanosarcinales archaeon | reverse complement strand
CCACCCCCGAAGCAGCCTAACGGCTGCTCGGGTTATTAAGATTTTCTACAGCACCGCCTGCAGAACTACTCGCTTAAAGTTGCCTGGCCCGATGTCAGCTTGTTTCGCATCTCATTTGCATGCTTGTGCGCGAGATGGACAGGCTCAGGCAGCTTGTGCGGAAACTTTATAGAATTCCTTACGATTTCCATGCTCGTCTTTAGGCTTATCTTGTGCCCGGGGCTTACGTAAAGAGGCTTTGCATGCTCTCTTGTTATAATGACTTCAGCCCTCAGCTCCTTGTTGATGTACACTTTGTTTTTCTTCACATCCCCGGCAAGGAGGTTTTTTGCAACCCCTATTGTGCATATGTCGAGCAGCACCCCCATGTGCGATGCAATTCCGCATTTTAGAGGATGCAATATTCCGTTGCCATCAAAAATAAGAACATCCGGCTTTTGCTTTAGGTTAGCGTAAGCCTCTCCGATTGCGGGGCCTTCCCTATAGCTCAGAAATCCTGGAACATACGGGAGCTTTGCCTGGGAGATTGCATATGTTTTTTCAACGACTTCCATCGAAGGATACTTGCAAACTACAATTGCAGAAATTACCTCTTCATTCGCATAAGCCTGGTCAACCCCGGCGATTAATTCGAGCTTTTCAAAATTGTCTTTTGTTACGACTTTCTTTGCCAATCTTGACTGCTCCTCTTTCAGCTTTCCAAAATCAATCATTTCAAAATCGCATTCAACGTGCTTTTTAAAAGTTATTGTTTAGAATTATGGTAAAGTGGGGACGGAGGAATTTGAATCCTCGACACCACGGTATCAAACATTCATCGCCTTGCGGCTCAGAATACCGTCTTCAGCCGTGTGCTCTTTCCTGATGGAAAGCCCGGCTAAGCCTGCTTTTATACCCAGGCTGAGCTACGTCCCCGTTATGGTTGAGAACAAGATAATAATTTAAAAGGCTTTCTGTATAGCTACCCATCCCATGCCTCTTTTTATTTTTATTTAAGCAACGCGTTGAATAACTTTACAGTCGAGTTTATGTCGTGGAGACTTGCGATTGTTGCAGTTGTATGGATATTTCTTGCCGGGACGCAGACAGCTGTGCACGGAATGCCTTCCTTGGAAACCTCTATGTTTGTTGCGTCAGTTGTTCCTTTGTCATTGATTTCAAGCTGGTATTTAATCCTGTGCCTTCTTGCAGTTTTTCTTATAAGATTGTTGAGCTCCTGGTCAGACACCAAGTCAACGTCTTCGATTGTTATCACCGGTCCTTTCCCGATGCATACGCTCGGGTCCTGCGAGGTGTCGTCTGCATCTGTCACCTCAACTGCAATTGCATAATCAGGATTTAAGCTATAGGCGAAAGTCGAGCTTCCTGTGAGCCCCATCTCTTCTCTTGCGGAAAAAATATAGTATATCTCGTTTTTTGATTTCTTCAGCATTTTTGCAAGAGTAATCAGAATGGCGCATCCTATTCTGTCATCGAGAGATTTTGAGCATATCAAATTGCCGCCTGAAAGAGAAAGCGGGCTCGTGTTAAAGGAAATTTTGCTCCCAACCTCGACTTTTTTCTTGATTAGCTCTCTTTTTGAAAGGCCTGTATCAATGATGACCTCTTTTGCACTAATCTGGCTTTCATTTTTATCCCCGCTTGAAGTGTTTAGGGTTGTTATAACCCCGCCTATTTTTGCCTTAAAAGTTTTGATAAAGACCCTTTGGCACAGGAAGGCGCTTAAATCGATGCCTCCAACAGGCTCTATTTGGATAAACCCATCGTGCCTTATATTTTTTACAAGAAACCCGACTTCATCCATGTGGGATGCGAGCAGAACTTTCTTTTTAGTGCCCTTGTGGATGGCTATCAAGTTTCCAAGCTTATCAATTTTGATTTCGTCTACGTATGGGGCGATTTTCTTTTTTATGTAGTTTCGGACATCTCTTTCAAATCCAGGAAGCCCGTCGATCAACAGCAAATCGCCCAGAAATTGATTTATGTCGTTCATAATTCACCTTAAAATAAAAAATGTCAACCCTTAGCATAGCCGAAAGGTTGACCAATTCCAAGCTTATCGGGCCCTTCTTCTTCTGGTCCTTCTTCTAGCCATTTTAGTGCCTCCTTTAATTGATATACATTTTCATATACTAGGATATATTTAAGGTTTTCTGTATTTTCCTATATAAACTACTTAAAAACAGTATTTAAACAACCAAAAATTGAAATTTTGGCAAGATTTAAATAAGAACCACCATATAAAATTAATATGTTCGAGCGCTTAAAAAGGTACATGAGGCACAAAAAGAGGTTGCAAATCATAAGGATGCTAAAGGAGACAGAATCGCACAGGATTGTCCGCTATGGAGAGAGTTTGATTGTTTCTGCAACAAAAAGAACAGCAAAATTAGTTCCGGCTTACCGGCAGATTCTAAGCCAACACAATGTAGATATCAATAAGATAAACACAGTTGATGATTTCAAAAAGCATATTCCAATTCTTGACAAGGAAAAAGTCTTTGGGAAATTTGACATAGAGCAGCTTTGCACGCACGGCAATCTTGACGGATTCAAATGGGCTATGACAAGCTCAGGCTATTCCGGAGTTTTTTCCTATTCGATTTCGGTCGAGGGAGATGAAAAAAGAATCGCAGAATCGCTGGATGTTGCACTTAACTATGTTTTTGACGCGGAAAACAAAAAGCCGTTCATAATAAACGCGCTTCCGATGGGTGTCAAAGGCTATTCCGCATATCCAATTTCCCATACGAGTGTCAGGTCGGATATGGTTTTGTCGCTGGTAAAATGCTTCGGCAACAAGTTCCCCCAAACCATTATAGTTGCAGACCCGCATTTCGCGAAAAAAATCGTGGAAGAAGGAGTGGAATGCGGCATAAAATGGAAGGAGATTAACATGTCATTTGTCCTTGGGGAAGACTGGTTTTCCAACAGCTTAAGAGAGTATATATCAAAACTAGCAGGAATTGAGCTTGCGAACCCTGGAAGAGGGCAAGTTTGCAGCACAATGGGAGTTACTGAACTGGACTTGAACATATTCCATGATTCAATCCACACGGTAAGGATAAGGGATGCGGCAAGCAAGGATGAGAAATTAAGAAAAGCCCTTTTTGGAAACTTAAAATACAGCCCCGAAGTTATGTACTACTATCCGCACAGGACTTTTATCGAGACAATCAACTGCGACAAAGACGGCTTTGGGGAAATGACCACCACAATTCTCAGCGAGAGCATCAAGAATCCGCTAATCCGCTATAATACAAGAGACTTGGGAAAAATAATACACTTCCATGAGTTAAAGCAAATTCTTGACGCAAGCGGGTACTCGCATCTTGTGCCAGAATTTAAGCTTCCAATTATCGCATTAAAGGGAAGCCACGGGAATTATATCGAGACAAAAGATGGAGTAATAACTCCGGAAGAAATAAAAGAGGCACTTTACCAAAACCACGGGATTGCGGGCTCGGTAACAGGATATTTTAGGTTAATCAAGCCAAAGGATAAAGCAATTCTTGAAATACAATTAAAGGAAAAAGCGACAAATGATCAGAATATTCAAAATTTAATAAAAAAAACAATAAGCAATTTTTTGCAGACTCCTGTTGAAATTAATGTCTACGAGTATGCGAAATTCCCGTACGGGATGACGCTTGATTACGAAAGAAAATTCAAGTGCGTCTAGATTATCAAATTCTCAGAATCAAGATATTTTTCGTCTTCCTTGTTGCAGACTACCCCTATAAAGTCAAGATAAGGCGAGTAAAAAAACTCAGCAGGCCCGACTATGCTGTCGTACTGGCTTCTTGCAGAAAGCATGATGCCATCCTGCTTGAAAATGTAATCAATCAGCTCGCTGCAAAAAAAGGAATTTTTTCTTCTGATGAGATTTGGGATGAGGATATTTCTTCCAGTCAGCCTGACTGTTGTGATATACACAAGCCCTACAATTGCGGCTATCCAGCATTTTAGCTCTGAAAAAGTATAGCTGTTCTCATCGCTGCTGATTTTTTTATACCAATAGCCAAGTATGCTGTCAAGCCTTAGCTTTTGTTTTCCAGTCAGCCTCGGCCTTAGCACAAACTCTATCTCTCCGCGCTTCATTTCAAGTCCTATTATGCTGACGCGCTCCGTGTCTGCTGTTGCGCTAATAGTCTGTATAGATTCTTTTTTGTTCTCGTAAACTATTGAAGCATGGGTAATCTTGCTGCTTTCTGATATGCTAATCAACTTTGATAGAAGATGCTGCTTTAAGAACTCGTCAGTTTTGTACGAAAGCAATATGTCTCCTTTCTTGAGCATGCCTTTTGGAATTAGGTAAAAGGACAGCTTGTGATTAAATATGGATTTCAGCTCATTGATTTTCTGGTATTGCTGGAGGCTAATACCGGCCAAATACAGGTGTCTTCTTATCGAGGCGATAAAGAAAAGAGACTTCACGCTGAATCTCTTTTTTTCCAGCACTTTTTCCTGCCTTAGAATTCTGCTTAGCTGGAATGAGAATATGTCAATTAGTTCACGTGCCTTTATGACCTGCCTGTATGCAATCCTGAAGTTTGCAATAGCATATGAGTAATGGAACTTTGAAGGGGTGTTTTTCCTTACTTCTTCGCTTCCGTTAATTACAGAATGAAGGGAATTCTCGATTTTGGCCAGTATCTCCTTAAAGCGAACAAGATTGTCTATTATACTGCGAAGTGTCTCTGATTTTTCCCAGTCAGTAAATGTATCATAGCGCTTTATGTCGGCATAGACAATGCCCCTTAATTTTGTCAATTCGTCCTTGCTTAATATGAATGAGGTGTACAATTGGCCAAAGAAAGAGCCCTTGTAGTTATTTATATCCATCATGCGATTTTAAGATAAGGGTGCTTTTTTATAGTTTTTCATTCTGCAATATAGCAAACTATTAAAATACCCTTTCAAAAGGGAATCTTGAGCCTTTAAATGAACTTTTTGAACTATTTTGGCAGGAATCTCGAATCGGCAAAACTGCTGATTTTGATATTTTTAATGATACTTGTATTCAGCAAAAGCATACTTACTGCCTTAAACAGGAGATTTGCCAGGGCGTCTTTGCTGCTGTTTTCTGCCATATTTATTATCATGCTCCCCCTTGTTGTGCTGGAATATTCATCACCGCTCACATTGCCGGTAAAAATGATTTTTAAGGAGAGCAATGTCGTAAAGTTTAGGAACCAGGTGCTTACGGGAAGTACGGGAATTATAAGGACAGTCGTGATGTCCGGCAAAAGCACCAGCATAAACCTCGTGGTCGACAAGAAGCCGGAGAGGGTCATCCTTGAGTTCGGCGAGCTTCCTTCGGATTTGGAGATGAAAGTAGCCAGTGACGTGTTATTGGAGGGAACTAAAAATAGTGTTGAGGTGGTCAAAGAGCCGGTAATCGGCACTACTCCTTATAGATTGGAATTCAATCTCGATAAAAATTTGCTAATCAAGTCCGCTCGTATCGGAGCCGAGCCGCAGGACTTAAAAACAGACAAAGGATATATAGAAACATTAGAAATATCTGCCGGTGAAAAGCCTGAAAAGAAAACAGCCAATTTTTTAATCCCAAAAAAAGGCAGGATTAAAAAAGTTTTAATCAAGGAAGGCATCCCTTTTGTTCCTAGTTTCCTCATTGCTTTTGTCGTCACCTGGATTTTTGGGAATCTCCTGCTGATTTTGTTTAAAATGTGATTTTGTTTAAAAAACGATAGCAACGTATTGAACGGAATTTTAATG
>CAZGTJ010000077.1:2678-5747 GCA_964528545.1 uncultured Methanosarcinales archaeon | reverse complement strand
TCGGAGTTTTCATAACAAGGCCTGCTTATTCCGCATTTGTCGAAATAATGCTGAAATAAGCCCTGCAGAATTCAGCCAATATCGGACATCCGAAATCGAAAAATTCTTAAATGGGAGCATACCAAACAGCCACCATAAATTAAAATGAAGGTGAAACTATGGCGGAAAAAAAACAACAAAATGTCAGGATTTACACGTCAGTAACGTGCCCGTGGTGCGTTAAGGCGAAGGAGTTTTTCAAGGCAAACAATATAAAATACGAGGAAATCAGCGTTACCGGCAATGAAAAGGCAAGAAATGAGGTATTCGGAAAATCAGGACAGTTCGGAGTTCCTGTAACAGACATTGATGGAAAGATTGTTGTGGGCTACGACAAAGAAGGATTGAAAAAAGCGCTTGGTCTTTGATGGAAAAGGACAATGTATGCGTCAACTGCCTGGAGCAGATCGACAAAGTAGCCACAAAACTGAATCTGAAGCAGGCTGAGCTTGACATATTGACGATTCCAAAAAAAACACTTACATTTAGTTTTCCTGTCAAGCTTGATAATGGGGACGTACAATATTTTACAGGCTATAGAGTGCAGTTTAATGATGCACGAGGCCCTACTAAGGGAGGCATAAGATTTCACTCAGACGTGAATATTGAAGAAATCAAGACACTTTCCTTTTTAATGACACTGAAATGTGCTGTAATAAATCTTCCATACGGGGGGGCCAAAGGAGGAGTCGTAATCAATCCAAAACAATTCTCTCAAGCGGAACTTGAAAGAATAAGCCGCGGTTATGTCAGGGAGCTTCAAAATTTTATCGGGTCTGAAATCGACATTCCGGCTCCGGATGTGAACACTGACTCAAAAATAATGGCATGGATGCTTGATGAATACGAAAAGATCAAAGGAAAACATGCCCCTGGAGTTATAACAGGAAAGCCCATAATTTTGGGAGGCTCCAAGGCAAGAGAATTTTCTACATCATACGGGGGGGCATATGTTCTTCATGAGATGGCAGAAGCTTTGGAAATGGACCCAAAAAATACTACAGTTGCCGTGCAAGGATTTGGGAATGTTGGCATGCATATTGCGCACATTCTAAGCGATTGGGGGTATAAAATTGTTGCTGTCAGCGACTCTAATGGAGGAATTTACAATCAAAATGGGCTTGAGGTAAAAGAGGCAATCGTTTACAAGAAAAAAACCGGAAACTTTGCAGAATTTGAAGGGGCAAAGGAAATATCCAATGAGGAACTGCTTGAGCTTAAGGTTGACGTATTAATTCCAGCTGCGCTAGAGGATGTGATAAATGAAAAAAATGCCTTAAAAATAAAGGCTAAACTGATTTTGGAGATGGCAAACCGCCCCATAACTCCGGAAGCTGATGAAATTCTGCTGAAGAAAAAAATATTAATCGTACCCGACATTTTGGCAAATGCCGGAGGCGTTGCCGTTTCCTACCTGGAATGGGTCCAGAATTCAATGAATTTTTATTGGACAGAGCAAGAGGTGCTTGACAAATTAAAGTTGTATATGACTGGCGCGCTCAAAGAATTGTCTTTGGTTTGTACGGACTTCAAATGCGACATGAGAGAGGCCCTTTACATAAGCTCCATAAAAAAGATTCTTGACGCTGAGAGATTGAGGGGAAACTTAAAATAATTTTTGAGATTAGAAAGATTGAATAGCCCGCAACCTTTTTAAATCCTGCGTCAATAATTTCTTATTCGGGGTGTTTGGAATAGCAAAGATCGGTATCATTGGTGGCTCTGGCATTGATGATTCAAAAATAATGCCGGATGCAAAGAAAATAAAAGTAAACACGCCATTCGGAGCGACATCTGACCTAGTAACAGTTGGCACAACCAAAGGAGTTAGCGTTGTTGTTATCCCGCGCCATGGTGATGGCCATAGAATAAATCCTTCTAATATAAATTACAGGGCCAATATCTGGGCATTAAAAGAGCTTGGAGTGACTCATGTAATTGCCCCGACTGCGTGCGGCTCCCTCAGAGAAGACATCAAGCCCGGGCACCTTATTTTTATTGACCAGTTTATCGATAGGACCACAAGAAGAATGCAGACTTTTTATGAAGGAACAGAGGTCTGCCACATTCCAATGTCAGAGCCATTTTGCCCTTACCTTAGAAAAATTCTGGTCGAAACGGCAAAAAAGCTGGACTTGGAATTTCACAAAAAAGGCACAATGGTTACAATCGAGGGCCCGAGGTTCTCGACAAAGGCAGAATCGCACCTGTTCAGGAACTGGAACTGCGATGCAATCAACATGACAACTGTTCCTGAATGTGTTCTTGCAAGAGAATTAGGAATTCATTACCAGCCGGTTGCAATGTCAACCGATTATGACTGCTGGCATGAATCCCACGAGCCTGTTACAATCGACATGATAATAAGTATAATGAAAAAGAATTCGGAAAATGTCAGGAAACTGATAATGGAGTCGATACCTTTAATAAAAGACAAGGCTGATGCCTGCACAGAGTCAATAAAAACAGCAAAATTGTGAAGTGATTTTATGGATATTCGGGAAGAAGCATTAAAACTGCACAAAGACAATAAGGGAAAGCTGGCGACAAAGGCAAAAGTCAAAGTTGAGACAAAAGAAGATTTGAGCCTCGTGTATACTCCCGGAGTTGCCGAGGTATGCAGGGAAATTGCCAAAGACAAAAAACTGGTTTTTGATTATACAATGAAATCAAATTCTGTTGCCATAGTCACAGACGGAAGCGCGGTTCTTGGCCTTGGAAACATAGGCGCAGAAGCATCCCTGCCTGTGATGGAAGGAAAATCGATACTGTTCAAGGAGCTTGCAGGCATTGACGCATTCCCGATTTGCCTGCAAACCCAGGACGAAAATGAGATAATAAATATCGTAAAGAATATTGCAACGGGATTCGGAGGAATCAATCTTGAGGATATTGCCGCGCCAAAATGCTTTAAAATCGAGCAGGAACTCCAGAATATTGGAATTCCGGTGATGCATGACGACCAGCACGGCTCTGCAATTGCAATTCTTGCAGCCTTGATTAATGCAACAAAAGTTGCCGGGAAAAGAA
>CAZGTJ010000077.1:0-2668 GCA_964528545.1 uncultured Methanosarcinales archaeon | reverse complement strand
GAACTTGCTAAGAGATTGGAAAAAATGACCTTAGGGAAAAGAATTGACGACCTGAAAGTTGTCATAAGCGGAGCCGGGGCAGCAGGGGGAGCTGTCACAAAATTATTGCTCTGCCTTGGAATTGACAAGAAGATATGCACTTCTGTCAGGGAAATTATTGTGTGTGATACCAAAGGGATAATCTACGAGGGCAGAAGCGATTTGAATGACTTCAAAAAACAGCTTGCAAAAGTGACAAATGCCTCAAAGCGAAAAGGAACACTTAAGGATGCTCTTGCCGGGGCAGACGCGTTTATCGGAGTTTCGGGCGCTAACGTAATTGATGCAAACGATGTAAGCAAAATGAACAAGAATTCCATAGTATTTGCAATGGCAAATCCTGTGCCGGAAATTTATCCCGAGGAGGCTCTTAAAGGCGGAGCTTGGATTGTGGGCACGGGAAGAAGCGACTTTTTAAATCAGATAAACAATTCGCTGGCATTTCCGGGAGTATTTAGGGGGGCGCTTGACGCAAAAGCATACACAATAAACGACAAGATGAAAATAGCAGCCGCGCATGCGATAGCGGATTGCGTCAAGCCAGCAAGGGATAAAATTCTTCCATACACTCTTGACAGGAATGTGGTCCCAAAAGTTGCGGAAGCTGTCAGGAAAGCTGCAATCGAGAGCGGCGTTGTAAGAAAATGATTTCTTTTAATGTCCGGAATTTAAGCACACAAGATATATCAATTTAAATTCCATCAGTGTGAAAATGCACGAAACAGTTGTTGCGCAACGGATAATTGAAGAGGCTGAGAAGCACGGCAATGTCAAGGAGCTCCACTTGGAAATAGGAGAGCTTGCCCACGTTCCTGCCCGCGAGCTTTTAGTTTGCCTCAGCAGGCTGGTCAAGTGGAAAATAAGCTCAAAGATTAAGAAAGCAAAAGCAAAGTGCAGATGCGGATTTGAAGGGCACCCAAAAATACTTGAAAGAGGCCACGATTATTTTTTCATAGAATTCCCGAAATGCAGGAATATTCCCGACCTTGCTGAAGGGAAAGATATAAAAATAGTGAAGGTAATTGTTGATTGAAATGTGCCTTGCAGTCCCTGGGAAAATTGTTGAAATAAAAAATGCTGTTGCTACTGTGAACTATGAAATTGAGAAGAGAAAAGGCAAGGTTCTTGACAATTCATACAAAACAGGGGATTACGTGATAGTGCAAGGCGGCATTGTAATCCAGAAAGTCGATAAGCAGGAAGCAATAGCGTCATTAAAGCTTTACAAGAAATCGGTTAAATAGTTTGATTATTAATTAATAATGGATTCTTTTTAAGAAAAAGTTCGTGAAACAACAGGGGCCCTGTTAAACTCCCCGAGTCGATAGGCGAGAGCGCAGCGTGGTCGAGGAAAACAAAGTTTTCTGAAGAAGTTTTGAGACAATATTAAAAAAATCGGAAGGCGGGTGCGTCACACGTTTCACGAACTTTCTTCTCGGAACTAGGTATTATTTTTGCGTTCATTATAAACACAAGTATTATCTTCAATATAGAAAATATCTCTTATACATACCTATTTTGACTTTATTTATATATTTTTATGGCTACATTTAATTTTATTTATTTAAAAATAGAAAAGTTTATATATAAGTTATATCTACATTTAACATATGGAAACTGAACTATTACTTAAAAAACTGGAAGGTGTTCAAACAATTGATTCAGCTAGTAATGTATTAAAAACAAATAAAGATAAGGCCATTTATTACTTACATCGCTTAAGAAAAGAAGGATATGTCAAAACAAAGCGATTAAGCAACAATAAAAGAGTATACAATATCTCATTTGAGAATAAACTTAAAGGAACTAGCTATTTTGAAATAATCAATAGCCATTCTCCAGTCAAAATCGCAACTCCAATAACTTACAAAATATATGGAAAAAATCCTAGCTTGGAAGAAACTTTGGTTTATGCAATAAAAACAGGAAGCCTAAGAACAATATTGGCGTCTTTGGCATTATTCAAAAAAATAGTTAATTGGAGTGAACTTTATAAATTAGCTAAAAAAAATAGGATAAAAAGGCAAGTAGGGGCATTGTATGATCTATCAAAAAAAATCATGAGAGTAAGAAGAATGCCGGATAGATTCAGAAACAATGCTTTGCCAAAAAAAGAATTTGATTTTGAATATACAATTCCTGGATTGATGTCAAAAGATTTTAAGGACATTGAAGAAACCTGGAAAATTTATTTGCCTTTTAATAAAACTGATTTAAGTGATTATAAATGATTACAATAGACGAACAGCAAAAACTATTATTGAATATTGCCAGAATACTTAGTAAAAAAATAACTCTATATGCTGTAGGTGGCACGGCAATGATGTTTTTAGGAATCAAAGATTCAACACTAGATATTGATCTGGTATTTGAGAATGAAAAAGATAAAGATATTTTCAAAAAAGCCATTAAATCATTAGGCTATAGAGAAATGGATGCAATAAAAGCTTATGGAACAAGAAGAAATCATCCGGAAATGTTAAAGCTAAATGATGAAAGATTTGATTTGTTCGTTGTTAATGTTATAGATTTTGTATTTTCAGAAAATATGCAAAAAAGGGCAGAAAGCATACATCAATTTGGAGAAAATTTAATACTTAAAATAGCCGACCCTCATGACATAATTTTA
>CAZGTJ010000076.1:3793-5759 GCA_964528545.1 uncultured Methanosarcinales archaeon | reverse complement strand
GTTTTGAAGTCGGAATGGCGGATATAAAATTAAAATCTTTTATTCCGGAAAATCTATTGAACGAAGGAAGCATAGAAGATTTTCTTGATAAGGCCGCCGAACTAGACGCCCATTTTACGGAAATGGTAGAGTCTGCTAAAAAAAGCAGTCAAACAATAAGATATGTTGCAACAATGAGCATATTGCAGGGTTATCCTCAAATCAAAGTCTGCCTAAGAAATGAGCCAATAGAGGGCAATTTAGGGACATTGAAAGGGACGATGAATAAAATAGTAATTGAAACTGAAACATATCCAAGCAAAAGTCCTTATATTATTGAAGCTCCCGGCGCAGGACTGGATGTAACTGCAAGAAATATAAGAAGAGATTTAATAAGTTTGCTTAGTGAAAGAATTTCAAGCAACCGTATGCCAAGAAGCTTGTGAACAAGCAAATTTTACTTGCTGACCATCTCCTGCAAAATTTCATAAGCTTTCATCGAGTCTTTCTTGTTCAGGATAAAAGTAAGCTCAGTCATTGTCGAAATTATTTCGTAGATATTGATGTTCTCCCAGGCAAGCTTTCGGACTGCATTAAAAATAACGCCTGGTGTGTGGGTAAAATCATCCACGGTAAAGACAATGGTCAGCGCAACAAGGCCGTTTTCCTTGTTCATGATTTTCTCGCCAGACAAAAACTGCGTTAATTTCTGCAGGTATTTTTCATTAATTATTATCGCAACTTCGTTGTTGCCCATAATCACATTTAACGTGTCCCCCCTCTCAAAATTCACAAGGTTGTGGATTGACTTGAGCTTTGCTAGAAGGCTTGGAGATTTAACGACGGTAAAATCGCAAATATTTGTCTTCATAAGAATCTCTCCTGCAAAATCAAACCTGTTCGATTTCCTTCGGTGGTCAGAAATTTCCTCTGAATGTCTTCTTAGCGCCATCACAATCGCGGCGTGCTTTATCTTCCTGCCCATTTCCTTTTCGATTCTTGGGTGCAATAGCTCCGCAAGATTGCCGTAGCTTATTATCTTGTTGCCGAGGCCCTCCTCTACAAAAGGCTGTTCGCTTACAATTTTTTTCACTAGATGGCTTACCGTGACCATATAACTCCCCCTGCTCAAATTGTTACTATAATAACATCACGTTTATATAGCCGGTATATATAACTTTTGGTATGGAAATCAACCTTTATGAAAACATGGACGGGCATTTTGAAATTCTGAATGACATAGAAAGCTGCACAGACAGTATGTCTGATTTTAGGGATAAATAAAGTTCTTTCTGATTTGTTTTTCCAAAATGGTTATTGTTACAAAATTCGGGGGAACGTCTGCAAAAGATGGCAGAACATTGGAGTATGTAATCAATAATATAATACTTACTGACCAAAAAAGGAGGATAGCTGTTTTTTCAGGACCTGGTAAACGATTTGAAGATGATGTAAAGGTCACTGATATCTTAATCGGAATCGGGAAATCATATCTGGGTTCAGGAGAATATCCTGAGCAGATGGCAAGAAGAGTAAAAGGAAGATTTACAGATATTACTAATTATTTTGGCATAGGAAAAAGTTTTCTCGAGCCACTATTCGCAGAATTAGATCGGGCTATAAAAGGTGCCGTAGAAGATGAAGATTTATACATTGATAGTCTAAAACCATTTGGTGAAATTATAAATGCAGAAATCGTTGTCGAGATTATGAAAAGGAAGGGTGTCAATGTCGGATTGTACAGGCCTGAAAATATAGGAATGGTAACTGACGGAGTTCCAGGAAACGCCAGACTATTAGACTCATCATACGAATTGCTTGCAATGCAGTTAAATCCCATCATTGAACGAACGGATAAAATTATGATTATTCCCGGATTTTATGGTGTCGACCGCCAAGGGATATTCGTTACATTCAAAAGAGGCGGATCGGATTTAACCGGCTCCATTGTTGCGAATGCAACTAACGCAGAGGCTTCCGAAAACTT
>CAZGTJ010000076.1:0-3767 GCA_964528545.1 uncultured Methanosarcinales archaeon | reverse complement strand
CGACGGTGTGAAAAGGGTTAGGCCAAAAATAATCAAAGAAGCTGGAACAATTCAGGAAATGACCTACGACGAAATGGAGGAGCTTGGATTTACGGGAGCCGAAGTTATCATGTTTGAGGCAATTGAGCCATTGATTCAAAAGTCAATTCCGCTTATTGTAAGAAACACGTGGAATATCAATGGACCATATACAGTGGTAAAAACCAATGGTTCTGCTTATAGGGGAATAACAGGGATTTCCGACAAAGTGAGTTGGATTTTTACCGTGCGAAGAAGAAGCATCAAGGATGTTGTAGGATATGGTGAAAGGCTGCTCGGAATATTCAGAGAACACTCCGTATCCTATGATTACACATTTGATGCGATAAACAGCATTAATGTTGTAGTGTCAAATCAAAAAAAGCCCAAAATAGAGCATATCGAAGAATTGATAAAAAGCGATCCTGTCTTAAGGCCCGACTATGTTGACGTACAGGAAAAGACAGTGATTTCCGTGGTTGCCGAGGGGATGTCTGAACAGAGTGGTGTATTGCACAAACTTACCGGTGCCTTTTACAAAAATGGGATAAATATTTGGAGAACGGATCAAGGGTCTGACAGGAGCATTTTATTTATAGTGGACATCAAAGATGCAGTGCCCGCGGTCAAGGCTCTTTATAACGTATGCTTCGGTCCATCTAAACAATTATAATTATTCCAATATCACAATCTTTATAAAACGACTTCCATTTTTTTCTTGTAATGAATAGCCACAAGGATAACGAGAGGAATTTACAAGATTTATTCTGGGCAGACCAGCTCGCAAGGCAGATTATTTCACGAGAAAAATTTCATTATGTTGACAAAAAAATTTCTGAGTTTGACGAGTACACTGTAAAAACCTCTGCTTCTTTATCCGGTGTGCTTCACATAGGAAGGCTGAGCGACACGATAAGGGGCGAGTCGGTTGTTCTTGCGCTAAGAGATTCTGGTGTCAAAACAAAATTCATCTGGGTTGCCGAAAACATGGATCCTTTAAGAAAAATTCCAAAAGGGGTTCCTGCGAAATTTGACAAGTATTTGGGGATGCCGGTTACAGACGTGCCTGACCCGAAAGGATGCCACGAATCTTACGCGGACCATCACATGGAAGAATACTTCAATGTTGTTGACCAGTTCGTTGTCACAAAAATGGAAAAATTCTCCATGAGGCAGGAGTACAAAAATGGAAATTTCAACAATTACATCAGGCAGATCCTTGAAAAAGTCAAGGAAGTCAAGGAAATCCAGAACAGGTACAGGACCAACCCGTTAAAGAAAAGCTGGAGCCCGTGGACGCCGATATGCGACAACTGCGGAAAAATTGTAACGCCCCACGTGACTGGAATTGAAGATGGCAAAATCACCTACGCCTGCAAGGATTATGAATTTGAAACAACAACTGCAACAGGATGCGGCTACAAGGGGGAAAATGACCCGATGAAAGGAAACGGAAAGCTTTTGTGGAAGTCAGAATGGGCTGCGCAATGGGCAAGATGGCAGGTTGTAAGCGAAGGCGCAGGAAAAGAATACCAAGTACCAAATTCCGCATTCTGGGTCAATGGGGAAATTGTAGAGAAAGTCCTTGATTTTCCAATGCCCGTGCCCATTTTTTACGAGCATATAATGATAGACAACCAAAAAATGTCAGCATCCGTTGGAAATGTTATTTACCCAAAAGACTGGCTTGAAGTTGCGCCGCCTGAGCTTCTTAGGATGTTTTACAACAAGAGGCTGATGACAACAAGAAGCTTTTCGTGGAAAGATCTGCCGAATCTTTATGACGAATATGACAAAATCACAAAAATTTCGTTTGAAGATTTAAAGATGGACAATGAGAAGGAAAGGGCGCAATATAAAAGATTGTACCAGGTGAGCCACGCAAAGGAGGCTGCAAAGCCCCTTGACATGAGCTTTTCGCACGCTGCTGTTGTCGCGCAGATATTCAGCGACGAAAATGACATAGTCAAAAGCCTCGAGAAGACAGGGCATTACAGCAAGGAGCAGCGCGACAAGATTTTTGAGAGAATAAAGAAAGCAAAAATCTGGCTGAGGAAGCATGCGCCGGAAGAGGTCAAGTTTGAAGTTCAAAAACATGTTCCTGAAAATATAAAGCTAAATGAAAACGAAAAAGAAGCCTTAAGAAAAATAGCAGGCCTTCTTGAAGAAAAGGATTACAACGAGAAAACATTATTTGAGGAATTTTATAGCATTTCCAACGGTTTAGGGGTAAATCCTGCCGATTTTTTCAAGGCCGCATACAAGGTTTTGCTCAACAAGGAAAGGGGGCCAAAGCTTGCACCATTCATTCTGGCATTGGGTAAAGATAAAGTTGTTAAACTGTTCAAAAGTGTTTAATAATTATTCAGAAGTGTCGCTTGAGCTTGTGCATTGCGGGTCTGGGCTTGCAAAATACCTGTTCTTTCCCTTGCCAAGATAGCATCCTGAGAAATCGCAAAAACCATCGTTGTCGTTATCAATCGAATCTGAGCACTCCTGAGTTGTTGATGTGCTTCCGCCACCTTTGCTGCCGCCGCCTAATGTAACAGCAGAACTGGCCTGTGAAGCTAACCCATTACAATTCGAGGCAATTGCCGTAATAGTAATAGTTTTTCCCTTATATGGGCCAGTTGAGAAAGTATAAGTAAAAGGCGAAGAGTAATCAGTTATCTTGTAAACCCCGTCAATGTAAAAGTCAACTTGCTGCGTGTTGCTGGAAGCGGATGTTGTAACCTGCAATTGCTTAGATGAAGTAAAGCTTCCGTCCACAGGATCGGTAATTATTATCGCAGGTCCTGATGAATCTTTTGCTACACTTACAGTAATCTCATGGCTTTTGGAGTTCATTGAGGTGTCGTATGCAGTAGCTTTCAGCGCGTGGAATCCATTGGCATAATTCTGCAAGTCCCATACAAACTCGAAAATGTCATTTGTTCCGGTTGTGTCAGTTGCATAGAGGAATCCATCCACATAAAAGTCAACCCTGCTTATGCCATTTAAATCGGTTGCACCAATCTGCACAGTGGTGGTGCATGCAACGCTTTGGCCATTCAAAGGCGTGTTGATTGAAACTGACGGCGGTGTTGTATCCTGTGGTGTGGTGTACATTGCCTGCAATGCTCCAAGCGCGTCAGCCCTTCCGTAACCATAATAAATGTCATATCCCGAAGTTCCTAGGTCTTTTGCACCTGCATATATTGCATTTTCCACATCGGAGTATTTCGCTGAGGGATAAACTGAGAATATGTAAGCTGCCATAGATGCAGCTACCGGAGTTGAGCATGAAGTTCCCGAACATCCGCTGTAGGAGCCTCCTGAATTGGACGTTAATACACTGACTCCTGGGGCAGTAATGTCAATAAAGTTGCCGTACTCTGACCATGAAGCCTTGTTGTCTGCACTGTCTGTTGCGCCTACCATGACCATTTCAGGCCAGTTCCCGCCGCTTTGGTATGAAGATAAAGTACCTCCATTTCCGGCTGCAACAAAAAGAAGTCCATTTTTGCTGTTGAGATAGCTTGCTGCGCTTCTCACCGTTGAAGAATCTTGCACAGTCAGGCTTAAGCTTACAACTCTTGCTCCATTGTCAGCAGCATATGTAACTGCTTCTGCTATATCACTATAATAGAAGCTTTGTCCGTCGTTTGTGATTCTGAGAGGAATAATTTTCTTGAGCCACGTGCCTGATGCAACTCCGGCTCCATTATTGGTGTCCGCTCCCACAAGACCTGAAGTCAACGTGCCATGCC
>CAZGTJ010000075.1:2059-5774 GCA_964528545.1 uncultured Methanosarcinales archaeon | reverse complement strand
CTGCAGAAAGGGGGAGATATGCCACTGACGGCAGAAGAAATTGACAGGATGCTTGACATAGGATTGGAGAAGGCGAAGGAATTGAGGAAATATTTGTGATACCGTCATTATGAAAAAACAATTAAAAAAAATAAGCTTATTTTTTATTCTTGGATTTATAACTCTTTTAGCGCTTTTTTCCGTGGTCTCTATATTCCACGCTTACAGCTTTACGCATCCCGTATCAAATCCTAAAGGATTCAACCCCAAAAGCATGGACATATCTTTCACAGAGACCGTAATAGTTACAGTTTTCGGCGTAAAGCCTGAAAGAAAAAGTGGGGATGGGTTGCCTTCCGATTATGGGCTAAAATACGAGAACGTATCCTTTGCAAGCAGAGATGGGATAATCCTTAAGGGTTGGCTAATAAAAGCAAAGAACCCGAAAGCCACAATCATTTTAGCCCACGGCTGGGGCGGAAACAAGGAAGGGCTTCTGAATTATTCAACATTTCTCAACAAAAATGGGTACAATACATTGCTGTTTGATTTTAGGGGATTTGGCCAGAGCGACGGAAGCTATACAAGCTTGGGATATTATGAAAAGTTTGATATTCTTGGGGCAACTGACTATTTAAGGACAAGAAAGGATGTTGATACAAATAAAATCGGCGCTTATGGATTTTCCATGGGTGCCGCCGCAATGGTAATGGCTGCCAATGAGAATAACAGCTTCAGGGCGATAGTTTTCGATGGATTGTACCCGACGATTCACCAGAATGCGGCAAGAAGATTTAAGGAGGTTTATGGCTTTCCAAAATTCCCATTTGCGACTTCGCTGGTGTTTTTTGGCGGCTTGATTCACGGATTTAATGCTTTTGATTTGGCTCCTATAAAGCATGTTGATAAAATAGAATCCCCTATTTTGTTCATACAGGCTGCAAACGACACCCAAGTTTCTGTTGCGGATGCTTATTCAATTTATAGCAAGGCAAATGAGCCAAAAGATATATTAATTGTGGAGAATGCCTTGCACTCCAAAGCCCATAAGGTGGCAAAGGATGAGTATGAGAAGAAAGTCATTGATTTTTATGACGAGTATTTTAAGGAATGATGAAGAATGCCTGCATTAATAGAGCAAAAGCTTTCCAAATACTTTGAACTTACTTCTTCTGCTTTGAAGAAAGTCAAAATCATAGAAAAGCACAAAAAGGAAGCGGAAGATTTATTGAATCTCGCAAAATGTTATTTTGATGATGCAAGGCATTTCGAGAAAAAGGGTGATTTAGTCAATGCTTTCGGCGCAATCTGCTATTCTCATGCGTTCTTGGATGTTGGCGCCAGACTGGGATTCTTTGATGTCGGAAAAGACAACAAGACGTTTATGGTGGACTGAACAGAAAGATTTAAATACTTACACTTGTATACAAACGTAAATGCTAGTTTCAAACACTTCAACGCTTGTACTGCTAGCTAAAGTAGATTGCCTGGCGGCTTTTATTGAAATATCTCCAGTCATTGAAATACCGATCCAGGTAAAGCAGGAAGCTTTATTTGAAAAAGATTCATATTACGCAAAATTAATCCAAAAAATCATACAGGATAAAAAAATCAGAATATTGCCAGTCAACAAAGCCAGAATAACCAAAATAATGTCGCAATTCCATTTTGATGAGGGGGAAGCTGCTGCATACGCATTGTACAATAGTAAAAGACATAAAGCCATGCTGACTGATGATGGAGAGCTGATTAAGCTTTGCAAATTGGAAAAAATTTCATTTATCTGCGCAATGGCAGTCATAATCAGATTATTTGAGAAGAAGATATTATCAAAAGTAGAAACAATAAATAAACTGAAAGAGCTTCATAAAATTGGAAGGTATTCGGAAAAGCTGTATGAACATTTTAAATCCGAGGTAAAGTGAAACTTTGTTTTACTGTCCTCCTCGTATAACTCGGAGGTGAAATAAATGGAAACTGTGTCATCCCGTTTGGATCTTGAGACAATCAGCCTGTTTGGCAAGATTTTGAAAGAAAAGCGTTCTGAAGTAGTTAGAGAACTTGTCGAATCTGGCAAGAAGCACAAGGCCGTTGAGCTTTATCAAATGAAAAAAGTTAGCCTTGGCTTGGGAGCCAAGCTTGCAGGAGTGACATTAAGCGAGTTTATTGATTTGCTTAAAGAGCATAATGTTTATTTAAATCTAGAGAAAGGAGATGTCGAGCATGCTATTGAAACGGCCAGAAAAATCTTGTAACAATAAGTTAAATAAGTTATTATTTCCTTCCAAAGTAAAAGAACTTGTCAATAGCAACATCATCTGGCTTATAATCGCCATACCTTGGCCTTATAGGCTCGGCATTCTTCGCAGAACCGCTGACAAACTCGCCTTTTCTTTCTTCTTCAGGCCTGCAGTCAACTATCTTGACTTCTTTTTTCTGCGGAGACTGCTCCTCGTAATTAACCTGTTCAGGTCTTGAAACTTGCTGCGGCTGGAACTGCAATCTTGAAAACTGGCTTTTCAGGGATGCCATTTCACTATTCAAGGAATTAATATGTTCTTTCAGAGCCTGAATCTCGCCCTGCAACTTCTTTGTCGCCATCTCCACCATCAGCTCAAATCTTCTCTGGGTGAAAGCATCCATCTGTTGTTCCATTTTAATCAGGCCTCTTAATTTGATAGGGAAATTTTTATTACTTTTTCGTATTGTATTGCATTATTTCGTAATGTTTCTTATTGGTTTATCTAAGCTATGGATATATTCTAAACTAAAAAATCAAAAATTAGAGAGCTTGTTTCCGAAGTTCTCTCGAATGAACTGCACCATCATGTCGTTGCCCGCAACCTGGTAGGATTTCAATGCAGTCGCCAATAATCCTTCCCTCAGGCATACGTCTCCAAGCGCGCTCAATTTTTCCTTGTCGTGCGCCAATTCATAAGCCTTTGAAGCGTACCCAATTTGCCTTTCCCTTAGGCACTTATCGCCAATGTCCACAAGCTTGCCATAATTGTTGATTGCATTGAATATCTCAATCGCATAATCCCATTTGCCCTTCTGGAAGCATTCATCTCCTACTTTTGTAAGATTTTCAACGTCGTTGCACAGCCTGAAGGATTTTATCGCATCCGCAAAATGCCCATTTTCAAGGCATTTCTTTCCTACATGAAGCAGCTGCTCATTTGCATCAGCCAATCTGTAAGTGTCAATTGCATTCCCGAACAATCCAACCTCTTCATAATGCTCGCCGACTTCAACAAGCCTTTGCCTGTTGCCTGCAAGAATAAATGCTTTTACAGCATCGTTCATGCTGCCTCTCCTGATATACTCTTCTCCAAGCGCATTAAGAAGCTTTGACCTTGTAGCATCATCAAACATTGACAAATTCACATTGTCAATCCCTTTTTCCAGAAGAACGGGAACGATTCTCTTAAAATTCTCCATATCCTGGGATTTTCCCATAAATCTTTCGTTTGCATCCGCGATTTCCGCAACCATTTTCTTGACTATCTTGTCTTCATCGACTGACATAAAAATCACCTTTATTTTTTGTTTAGCTCTTTTTTCCCTGCATTGATTTGATTTAGTTGAAAATAAATTTAAAATTTTTTGTATCTGTTTTATGATTATTTGTTCCGTATTGAATTTCGTCGTAATGTATCGTTTCGTATTGTAAAATCTAAAAAATAAAAAAAATTAATTCACAGTTTTAGTCTGTGAAATAATCAATTCCCAATTC
>CAZGTJ010000075.1:0-2049 GCA_964528545.1 uncultured Methanosarcinales archaeon | reverse complement strand
AAATTTGTAGTGTTGAATAATCTTTTAAAAATAGAGTAAATTTTCCCTCTTTATTCCTAAAAACCAATTTGCCTTCTATGAAACTATAAAACTCCATTGGTCGAGTAGAGAAAATACCTTCTGAAACTATCTGAAAAACACCATAATTAATTTCTCCGCCAAGTTGTTTTCCTTTTATTTCTACATATCCCATTTTACATCTCCAATAAATAAAAAATAAATAAAATACAACTACTTTAGTCAGTAAAGTAGTCTATTCCCAGTTCGTCGCTGAATCTCTTGGCTTCAATCACTCTTGTCTTCTTGTCTGCCTTGCCGAGTATCCACGGCGAATTTACGCCTGTAATAATTGTCATGACAGCCAGCTTGCCTTTCATCTGCTCCGAGACTCTTGCTCCCCAGATGACGTTTGCATCCTGGTCAAGTGACTCAGTAACAAGCTCTCCTATCTTATTGACTTCGTCAAGAGTCATGTCAGGGCCGCCTTCGACGTGGATCAGGGCTCCTGTCGCGCCTTTGTAGCTTATCTCAAGCAACGGGTTTGATAAAGCGCCTTTGACAGCTTCCTCTACCCTGTTTGTAGTGTCAGAAACTCCAACACCAATAGCTGCTACACCGCCGTCCTGCATTATGGCTTTGACATCAGCATAGTCCAGGTTAACTAGTGAAGGAACAGCTATCGTCTCTACTATGCCCCTTATCATTGTTGAAATCAGCTCGTTTGCAACTGCGAATGCCTGCTGTACAGGCAGGTTTCCTGCAATGTTCACCAGCCTGTTATTATCAATGACAATTACAGTGTCTGAAGTTTGCCTAAGCTGCTGCAGTCCAAATTCAGCCTTGTCTATTCTTGCCCTTTCAATCTTGAAAGGCATTGTGACTGTGCCAATTACAATTGCCCCGGCATCCTTTGCGACTTGAGCAACTATTGGTGCTGAGCCAGTTCCTGTTCCGCCGCCCATTCCTGCACATACAAAAACCATATCGGCTCCTTTTAGGACGTCTTTTATTTCTTGTATCGTCTCCTGTGCAGCCTTTGCTCCCTTGTCAGGAAATCCGCCGCATCCAAGGCCTCTTGTCAGCTCCCTTCCAATAAGAAATCTTTTGTCAGCTTCAGTAATTTCCAAATGCTGCTTGTCCGTGTTGCAGGCGATGATTTCAGCCCCTCTTATTCCTTTCCTGTAGAGCCAGGAAACCATATTGCTGCCGCCGCCTCCGCAGCCGATGACCTTGATGTTTGCATGCCCGATCTGCAGATCCTCATGCTGCGCAACTCCCTGCTTGAGTGCGCTCTCAATAACAAAATCCATTCCCATTCTTATTCACCTCTAGCTTTTTTCCAAAATTGTAACTAAGACAAACGTTTAGTTGCTTTCTCACAATATAGCAACTAGTATATAAATGTAACGTTTTTGTATACTGGTATAGTATTGAAGATTATTAGGAAATTGAATTATTTTGAATATAGAAAATAAATAATTTGGTTTATAAAAGAAAAGTTGTAATCCTAACTCATTAAAAAGTAGTAACAAATTAGAAAAATTTATTAAGACTCAATTAATCCATAATTTTATGGCTAACTCAACATTTGAGCAAAGTTCTCAGTTAAGGCAGATAATTGAAAGTTATGGGTGGACATTATACGAAGTAGATGAAACTGCTAAGGAACCTAATGATTTGGAAGCACGAGGACCCTCAGAGAGTTATAAAATCGGAAAAGATTATTTTTGTTGGCCCATACCAAACAATGGAGCATCTCTTGATGCTGCAATTATGAAGACGATTAATGAGGCTAAAGGCCCAGCTTTGGATTTGCACAACACAGTTTTACCTTTTACAAGAATAAGTTTTAAAAGTGACAGAGCATATGTTTTATGTCCTCCGCCGCTTCTCGGAAGTGCGGAAATCCCATACGAGAATGGAAATTTGATTAGGGCTTTTGAGCGCGGATTCTTTATTCGTTCTCCTGCAAGAACAAGAAAATTGGAAGCAAATGTGAATTAATGTGATTCTCAGTAATCAAACCTCGGATCCATAGAATCCCTTATC
>CAZGTJ010000074.1:0-5783 GCA_964528545.1 uncultured Methanosarcinales archaeon | reverse complement strand
ATTGGACCATGGGTCTTCAGCCTCAGAATTGAGGTTACTTGTAAAAGTTCCGTCGCTTTTCTGTAAATAAACTGAATCATACTTTTGATAGGTGCCCTGGATGTCGTTTGGATCAACGCCCGTCACACCCTTTACAAAAAACGCGCTACCTTCAGGGTCGACAAGCCACCACCGATTTCCTATTTTTTCAAGGGAAAAGACACCGGTAATTTCATATGAATCGCCTATGGCCCCCACAGAATTTAAGCTTCCGTCGCGTGCATCAATAGTAATTGACGTCGCGGTATTTGAAACTATCCTGAACCATTTGTCATTGATAAACTGGTTAGAAATCAGCCTTTTTGTATTTGGGTTAATAAGTTTTCCCACTAGCCTACCATCGGTTGGAAATTTTGCATTTGCATCAGTCATTGTACTGGCAGTTATAGATGTGACCGTTCCGAAAAAAGTGACGTTAACATTTGTTGATTTTGATTTCAGGCGAGTATCACCTCCAAACCTGTCAAGCGGAATGCCAGTTGAGGAAGAAACAAGCACTTTTCCTGTTATCGAGTTAGAAAGTTCCCTTGGATGGGTCAGAATGTATGAATTGGAAAAATTTTGGATTCCAACAACAAAAATAAATAATGTTAAGATAAGTAAAGCGGCGTAAAACCTATGTTTTGATGGAGCGGGCATTCTGTTACTAATTCAAATAAGGGTATATAAATATTTAGGTAATCATGGCTTCTTCAGTTGTGCTCTGAAGCCCAAAAATCATTTTTCATAATTTACAGGAACATCAGAATCATAATCATACAAATCTTTTTAAATAGCTCGAGAACATACTAATCGTGCTTTGAAAGTTTGTTTTTCTTCATTGAGTGCAAACAAATTTCTTACTCTTTTTATACGCTGTTTTTTATATATAGTGCAATGCTCTGTTAAAGGTGGTTATACTAAGGATAAGGTTTTTTATTGATCAATTATTTTAATATTTTTCGATAAGTGCTGTAAACCTAATCTCTCAATAACTTTATATATAATTGAATTAAGAAACATGCAATGGAGCAGAAGCCCGATCCCCATGACAGAATTTTCAGCATCCTTTTCTCTAAGGAAGACGAGATTACGTGGCAGAGCATTATTTACGAGCTTGTAAAAAGCGAGCAGATGGACCCTTGGGATATCGATATTGGAATTCTAACGCAAAAATACATCAACATGCTAAGAAGCCTAAAGGGGCACGATTTCAGAATCTCGGGAAAAGTTCTTCTCGCCGCCGCAATTCTTTTGAAGCTGAAAAGCCACAAGCTTGTAGGGGAGGAATTAACAGAGCTTGACAGGCTTTTGATTGGAGTCGGGGACGAAATGGAAGAGCTCGGGTTCGAGGAAACTTCCCAAACAGGAAAAATAGGGGACATCCCGGCATTGATTCCAAGAACCCCTCAGCCAAGAAAAAGGAAGATTTCAATTTTTGATTTGGTTGAGGCTCTGGAAAAGGCCCTTGAAGTGAAGAAAAGAAGGCTGTTCCGTTCGGTTCCGCCAACGAATGTGGAGGCCCCAAAAAAGAAAAAAGACATAACCGAAATCATAAGGGAGGTCTACGGAAGAATAAAATTGTTTTTCATGAACGTTGTCAAGGACAAGTTGACATTCAAAAAGCTTTTGCCGTCTGAATCAAAAGAGGACAAGGTCTACACTTTTATCCCGCTGCTGCACCTTGCGCAGCAAAACAAGATTGAACTCGTGCAGGAGAGCCCTTTTGGGGCAATACAGATTGTTATGAAGTCTGGCAAGAGCGAATCGAAAGAAGCTGCTGAAAACAGCAAAACCGCAAAAAAAGAGGCGAAAGAAAATAACGGGGCCTTACGGGAAAAAAATGCGGCAGAAGGATAAATTATGAACAGGGACTTTCTTCTGATTTCAATTTTTGTTCTTGTTCCGCTGATATTTTATTTTTTAGGCTTGCACAAAAAGCTTGCAGGAATTTTTCTAAGAAAAAAAGAAAGCAGAAAATACGCCAAGATGTGCCCCAAGTGCGGCTCTATGAAGGTAAAAATTGACTTTTCAAATCCTGTTGTGTGGGACTATGGAGCAAATGCAAAGTACAAATGCGCGGACTGCGGCAATTTAAGCTTGTTTATGCTCGACATTCCTTTGGAGGAAGTTGAAAATTACAAAAAAGAGCTCAGGGAAAAAATAAGGCGCGGAAGCGTGAAATATCCTGCGCAATCGCTTTTTGACTCTGCTCCGGGATTTGCAATAGGCCTTTTTGGAGCCGCAATAAGCTCTGTTTCGCTTGCGATATCGCTATATGCTGGAATGGCTACTGGGAGCTTTAGGCCGGCTTTGCTAATCTTCTTTTTCTGGTCGGCAATTTTTCTCAGCTTGGTTATTCTTGCGATGCAGAGAAAAAATAAGCCAAGGCTCATTTAAAAACCAAATGTTTTTAAACCTTTATCGATTCTATTTAAGCATAGATGGGGTGGTTTTGTGCTTAACAAGGAACATTTCAAATTGATCTCAGGGACTGCAAACCCAATGCTTGCGGAAGAAGTCTCGAGGCTGCTGATCGTTCCACTAACCCCGGTTGATATCAGGCATTTCGCCGACGGGGAAATCTACTGCAGAATCCTTGAAAGCGTCAGGGGCGCGGATGTTTTCATAATACAGCCGACAAGCGCTGATGCAAATGACAACCTGATGCAGCTTTTGATTATGGTCGATGCGCTGAAAAGGTCGACTCCCGAAAAGATAACTGCGATAATTCCCTATTACGGGTACTGCAGGCAGGACAAAAAGACAAAGCCGAGGGAGCCAATTACTGCAAGGCTTGTTGCCAACATGATTGAGACGGCAGGGGTTAGCAGGGTAATAATGTTTGACGTTCACGTTCCGCAAGTGCAGGGGTTTTTCAACATACCTAGCGACAATCTGGATGTCATCCCGCTTTTTTCAGAGTATGTTGCAAACAAGGGGTTTAGCGACATGGTTATCGTAAGCCCGGATGCAGGAGGGGCCGCAAGAGCACGGTCTTATGGAAAAGTTTTGAATGCACCTATTGCAATCGTTGACAAAAGAAGGCCTGCCCCAAATGTTGCCGAAGTGGAAAATGTCATTGGAGACGTCAAGGGAAAAACCGCGATAATTGTTGACGACATTATTGACACGGCAGGCTCGATAACCGGAGCTGCGGAGATTTTGCTGAAATTTGGCGCAAAGGAAGTTTATGCAATGGCAACGCATGGAGTCTTGTCCGGCTCTGCGATCGAGAGAATCAGGAAATCGAAATTAAAGGAAGTCGTTATAACAAACACTATAATGATGCCAAGGGAAAAATCGATCGACAAAATCAAGGTTATTTCGATTGCGCCCCTGCTTTCGGAGACCATAAAAAGGACCCATGAAGGCCAGCCAATGGGGATAGTCTACGATGAAATGTACAGGGAATTAAACAAAAAAATGAAGAAGAAATAAAATGCAAGACAAGGAAAAAATAATGCAGGAAATGTATATGCAATACCAGATGCTTGACCAGAATATAAAGCAGATGCAGAAGCAGCTTGAGATGGTCACGGGACAGCTTTATGAATTGACAGTCACTCTCAGCAGCCTTGACGGGGTGCAGAAAATAGACCTGAAAAAGGAAGTGCTGATACCGTTAAGCGCAGGCATCTTTGCAAAAGGCAGTCTTAAGACAAACTCCGAGCTGCTTGTAAACGTTGGCGCAAACGTTGTTGTCAAGAAAGACATACCATCAACGAGAAATCTGATTCAAAGGCAGATTGAGGACGTGAAAAAAATCCAGGAGCAGACAATTGCAGAGATCGAAAATCTTGCAAAGCACGCCTCCCAGGTGGAAATGCAGCTTCACAAGATGGCCTCGGAATAAATTCTTAAAATTTCAATATCATGGCTGAATAAAAGAATTAAAGCACAAAAATATCTTAAGCAAAATGTTCAAATTTTTAAAAGACAGGCTAAAAAGCGCAATATCGAAGATTTCTGAGGGAGTCGAGAAGGAAGGCAAAGTTGAGGAAAAGGATGTAGAAAAAACTTCGGAAGAAATAGAACAGAAAGGGTTTTTTGCCAGGATCAAGGAAAAGTTTGCCGGCAGGGAAGAGGCTACTGAGAAAAAAGAAGAGCCAAAAATTGAAATTAAGAAAGAGGAAAAAGAAAAGCCAAGAAAAGAGCCGGTTTCAATAGAAAAGGAGGAAGAAATTGAAAAGGCAAAGGAAGAATTTTTTGCCGGGAAAAAAACCGGGCAGGTTCCAGAAGCAAAAACTGAAAAAAAGACTGAGGAGATTCCAAAAGAGGTAAGGGCAGAAAAAGCTGAAACAGTGGCAAAAAAACCCGGCTTAAGAGAAGTTAAACCCGAGATTAAGGAAGAGAAAAAGGGCCTATTTACATCAATCAAGGAGAAGATAATAACAACAAAAATCAGTGAAGAGCAGTTCGAAAAGCTTTTCTGGGAGCTTGAGCTGGCTTTAATGGAAAACAATGTCGCAGTCGAAGTCATTGAAAAAATAAAAAATGATTTAAAGGGACATCTTGCTGAAAAGCCGATAATAAGGACAAAAGTTGAGGCAACAATCCAGCAATCACTGAGAAATTCCATAGAAGGCCTGTTTGAGAAAAGCGACTTTGACTTGGTTGAAGAAATAAAAAATAAGCGGGAAAAGCCCTATATTATCGCTTTTTTCGGCATAAATGGGAGCGGAAAAACAACAAGCATTGCGAAAATCGCAAATATGCTGAAAGAAAAAAATGTTTCCTGCGTCTTGGCGGCATCTGACACGTTCAGGGCAGCTTCCATAGAGCAGCTTGAGCAGCATGCCGACAAAGTCGGGGTTAAAATCATAAAGCACACTTACGGCTCTGATCCTGCGGCTGTCGCGTTTGACGCGATAAAGCATGCAAGGGCAAAAAATATCGATGTTGTTCTCATAGATACTGCAGGAAGAATGCAAACAAACACAAACCTGGTTGATGAGATGAAAAAAATAGTGAGGGTTGCAAAGCCGGACCGGAAGATTTTTGTCGGTGAATCCATTACCGGAAATGACTGCGTTGAGCAGGCAAAAACATTTAATGAAGCAGTTGGGATTGATGGGATTATACTAGCAAAAGCCGACATCGACGAGAAAGGAGGGGCTGCTGTTTCTGTTTCTTACGTTACAAAAAAGCCAATTTTGTTTTTTGGTGTTGGGCAAAAGTATTCTGATATTGAACCTTTTAACAGGGAAAAGGTAATGAAGAATATTGGGCTTGTGTAAATAGTTAGAGCTATTTTTTAAGACGTTTTGAAAAATCAGGTGTAACATATGCGATCGCTGTTAGTTTCTCAATCAGTTACGAAGTTCTGATGGATTTCGTCCGAAAAGTAAATTTGAAGTCCTCGTGTTCTATAAAAACAGCGCAGCGTTCGTCAAGAACAATCGTCAAGGGGGACATTTCGTTTCGTTAGGATGGGGTTTCGTAGTTTTTGCTTCTTTTTCTGAAAAAGAAGATTGAGGTTATCTTCAATTATTTATACAAATCTTTAGGAACTTTGAATTCTTTATCGGAAAATACTATCTCTTCTGCCTGAGAAATTGCTTTTTTACAGATATTCTCCATATGTTCATATTTACTCTCAATTTCCTTGCTGGTTATAGAAGAACTGTATCTTGCTGTTTCTCTTTCATCTACATCGGATTTTTTCTCTTTAGTATTGTAAACTGTTATCCTATCAATAAAATCATCTTCATAATCTATTAATCTGTTATCTTTAGCATATCTAAGAAAAAAAGCAGTACATT
>CAZGTJ010000073.1:0-5792 GCA_964528545.1 uncultured Methanosarcinales archaeon | reverse complement strand
CGTCCAGAAAATAGAATTTTTGCTTGCCACTGTTCTTTTTTTTCGCCTTCTCGTAGATATTATTCCTCTTCCAAAATTCAAGAATCTCTGCTTCCTGTTTTGTAGGCTCGTAGTTTTGAATCATTTCAAGTATGAATTAAATAGGCTTATTTAAATTTTTGCAGAGAAGTTGTGATTAAGGAATTTACCTTACCCATCCGATTTCCATGAGCCTTGCAGTCATATTATCGAGGTTGTGTACCTGAAAGTCCTCCTTTAGCGATGGATCTATGCCTTTAGGATATCCGTCATCTTGATATTTTCCCTGCTTGATCCTGAATCCGTACCTGACCCCGTTATATTTCGCCGCAATAATCCAGTGGGTCCTGTCGTCGGCGACAAAGCTTTCATCCGGATTGATGTTTGAGTTTTTCATGGCTTTTAGAACATGATTGTGCCTGCCAATAAGTTCAATTTCCTCTTTTGTTGCAGGATACACAAATTCATGCAGTACCTTGCCACTGCCGTCTTTTTGCACAAGATAATCCCTTACGCCAATCTTGATCAATTTTTCCCACTGTTTTTTCGCTAAACCCTGCGTGATTACAGCAATTCGAAAATTGTTTCTGGCCAAAACATCCATGAACTCTATTGTTTCCTGCTGCGGCACGAGCCATTTTGCCTTTTCTTCATGGTACGCAGCAACGCCGCTTTGAACAACGCTCTCGTACGATTCTCCGTAGCCGCATTCCCTAACAAGCCTGTCAAAATGGTCCTCGGCATTTGAGGGGTCACGATACTCGCTGGTAGGGATTCTTCTTATTGTCATCAGCTTTGCAAGCCCCTCGTCGTGGGTTGTTTGCAGGCCTGCTTCAATCATTGCGTCAATGCTTGCGCTTAAAACTTTTTTTTCGTATTCGGAAGTCGGGAAAAGCACATTATCCAAGTCTAGCAAGGCACCTTTTTTTGCCATTTTGGGCAGAGAAAAAATCAGATTATTAAAGCTTTCCCATGAAAAATATAGCCTAAAAGAATCCGGCTAATTTTTTCTGGGATGCCTGCTCAAGCAAATCTTCCTTCGTGTAGCCAAGAACATTAAAAATTCTTTCAACAGCCGGCACAACCTGGCTATTCACGTAATAGTCTGCGTCATACTCTCCGTCTTTTACCTCCTCCGGCAATTTTGCACGGTCCCTTACATTGTCGGCTCCCTGCGTTACAATATATTTTATCATCGAGCCGGGACCGATGTTCCTCCCTTTTTGCCTCATTCTTTGAGCAACTGCCACGTGAGGGCCTTTTGCAGCATAGTCAACTATTTCCTTTTGTAGCTGTGTGTGGATTATTACCATTTCCTTGGGCATTTTTTTGCTTCTTAAGTCCTTGATTATTTCTTTTACAAAGCTCATCGCCTTTTTTGTGTCGTGCTCCCTCAGAATTATGTCAAGCACGGTTTCCTGGGTGTTTTTTGCAATTAGGGACCAGTTTCTCCTGACCATCTCAAAACCGCGTATTTTCATGGTGCCCTGCTCTGACAAGAGAGCGTATTTTTTCTTTGCGCCAAACGGGCCTACCTTGGCGGAAACGAAAATTCCGGACGGATAAAAATTCTCGTAATCAAGTTCCATCAGGCCCGGAAGCTCCATGTTTATTCTTTTTACAAAATCCCTGGCATCGTCTTTTGTCTTGCTTACAAGCGCAAGGAAAATGCTGTCAGTGTCGCTGTACAAGACGTCAAACCCTTCTTTTTGAGCGGAATCAATGACATTCTGGATATAAAATCTTCCAAGCGCGGTTATGCTTCTTGCACATTCTATGCAATACCACCTTGCTGCAAAAAATCCAAGATACCCATAAAATGAGTTTGCGAGCAGTTTTAGGCTGTTTTGCCTTGCATCAAGGAATTTCTTTTTATCTTCCTCCTCCTTCCTGATGACTTCTTTTATCTTTATTCTCCTGTTGATTAAATCCTCGACCAAAATCGGGATAAATCCCCTCTTCTTGGTGCAGAACCAGTATTCCTCACCGGGAATTTTTTTCGCAGAGTCCATGCAGCATTCGCAATTTAGCGTATCCGAGCCTATGTTGTGCGACGTCAAAATTGTCGGATACAGGCTCCTGAAGTCAAAGACCACGATGTCCCTGAAAAAACCGGGCTTTGGCTCGAAAACAAATGCCCCCTGGTAAGTATCGGCTCTCCTTTTTGTCACATCGCTATTTCCAGGCTTATTCGGAACTATTTCGTTAAATGACTGCGCCTGCTTTATAGTATACCATTCGACAAGCTGCGAAAACCCGACCCGGTTCACATCGTAAACCGGAATGCCGACTATCTTTACCATCTCAATAAGTACCGGAAGCATCTTCATTGCAAGATTGTAGGTGAGATAGGAATCATGAGCGCAGTATTCGGCATACTTGAGCAGCTTGCCATTGTCATTATCCCAAATATTGGTAAGCTCGGATAGCGCGACATCCACTTTTTGCTCTTCAAGAAGCTCGCTTGCAACGGCATTTAAGTCGTAAGTATAAGTATCAAGCGAGGCCCCCATTGTTCTTTTAATAAATTTAAAAATGTCAAGATGGGTAATCCCGTTTATCGAGGCAGTCGTTTCGCTTCCGCTTTTTACCCGAATATCGGAGTAATCCCATCCGAAATCAAGCTTTACCTTGTTTATATCAGCTCTTTTCCTGACATACGGCAAATCAAACCCGTCAGAGAAGTATCCGGTAAGAATGTCGGGCTCGTAATCCAGAACAATATCCTTGAATTTTTGCAGAAGCTCTGATTCGCTGTCAACAAAATCAATGAATCCAGCGTCGTGCTCAAATTGTTTCCACACAATGAGCTTCTTGAAATTCTCCCCGTAGACAGAGAGCATTATTATCGGATTTTTTTCCATATCAATCTGCATATCAAAGGGGCTGTAAGTTTCGATGTCAAAGGCAAGGATTTTGGGGTTACTCAGCGTTTCGCTTCCTGCCTGTTCGATTTTGCCTGCCTTATACGACTTGACCCTTGATTTTGATTCGATTTGCTCGCATTCCGCCTGGTGCAAAACCAAAGGAGTGATTTTTTTGTCAATGAAATATCTTCTCACATACGGAATGTCAAATTCGTATGTAGAATGAATGATATCCCAGTCTTTTACGATATTTCTTATCTCAGGGACAGCTGCAGGAATATTTGTAAAGACCTTTATCGCGTCAATTTTTTTCCCAAGAAATTTCTTGTTTACCGATTCCGTTCTCGCGACGAAGTAAACGGAATCTTCGCCTTCAATTCTAAGCTTGGATAGCTTTTCTTTTGCATTCGCGCCTTTTCCGTCGAGGCTTTGTTGGGGGATTGCATAGAAGTACGGCTCAAAATCATGGTCCTGGATTATCACGTGGCTCCCATCCCGTGTTTTTCCGAATAAGTGGATTACCGGCTTTCCGTTGACAATTTTGTACGTGCCGTCCAGAGGGAAGAATTGAACCTGCTGCATGCGCGAAAATAACGCTTTTTTATTTATAAAGCTGTTGGTGGCTTCTGCCCGCTTTTTGCAAAGGTTTTTATTGAAATATTTATTTTCATGCTTCATGCTCAGGGGGGTTGTTTTGCTTTTATTGTTCTTGGCACTTTTGCCGCCGGTTAGCCCCATAACGCTGAATGAGCTGATTCAAAGATACGATTTTTCAAAGTCGAGCATAGAATTCAATGTAACAAGCTATAATGATTTCATGATAGATAAGGATGAAGACGGTGTCAATGACACATTTCTTGTAACAATTCGGGCTGACAACTCGCGAGGCAATTTCATTGCCTCCATAAACATATTTGACGCCAAAAATGCCGTTGTAAGCGAGACAAGTTACAATTTGAGCGCAGGGGCAAATGCTATTAACTTGAGCATCGATTCAATTTATCTGGCGCAAGGGCAGTTTAATTACTCCATTTTGGTTTATAACTCAAGCAGAATTTTGAAGTATAGAAAGGATAAAATACCTTCGAATGCCTACACCAATTACAAAAAAGGATTTGCAGTCTTGGATTTCAGGGATTATATCAGCAACGGCAATTTGGAGGCAAATGTCACTGTCAACTCAACTGTCGCCGGGATGTTTCCCGCAAAAATTGTTCTGGTTGTCAACGATACGAGAATCCAGAAAACAAAATATTTTGACTTGATCGACGGTGTGCAGAATCTAAGTTTTGTTTTCGATGGCAATGAAATTCGCAAAACACACTTTTCAGGAAGTTTTAATATCACATTTGTTAGCATCGGAAAGTCAAGATTTTTTGTTAATCACACAACGAGCCAATACAGTTTTGAGCAGTTTGGAAGCAATTCATACATAAGATCATTGCGATACGGGTATCCTGACTTAAACTCAAACAATCTTGCGGACTACCTTGAAGCCATTTTTGACCTGGAGATAACCAAAGATGGACAGTATTTGGTTTACGCATCCCTTTATGATTCGCTCGGAAACCTTGTTAAATCAAGCAACCAGTCATTCTGGCTGGGTGAGGGCAGTGGCATTGCAAAATTAAAATTCAATGGGACAAAAATATACGAGAGCAAATCAGGAGGCCCTTACGTGATAAAAAATATTTTCCTCTATAGTGGCGGGATTTTAATGGATAAGGCCAGTCCGCTTGTCATTTCAAGTCTGAATTTTGACGACTTTGAAAGGCCTGGATTTCCTGATTTGGCTTTGAATATGACAGTTTCAGATGATTATAAATATGGGAGAAACAACATTACGCTGAATTTCACGGTAGTAAACAGGGGCGATTCTTCCGCATATAACATATTCTTCGAAATTTTCGACAATGGCACTTTTTTTAAGGCAAACATGTCAAATGTTATCCAAAGCGGCTCTATATTTGCCTATTCCATCGAAATAATTAATGCAAGCGACTTAGAAATTATCGGGATTGCAGACTCCTCCGGCTCTGTCGAGGAATCTAACGAGGAAAACAACTTTCAGAAACTGGGGGTTTCAATAAACTCCGAACCTGTGCTTAGGAACATATCTGACATCAACTCGATGGCAAGAGAAGATGTCATTGTAAACCTGAGTGGATACGATTTAAACGGAGATAATCTGAAATTTTCCATAAATTCCAGCAAGTTTGCAAACAACTCCAACATATTTTACTGGCGCACAACAAGCTTTGACTATGGAAACTACACTTTCATGGCTTTTGTTTCCGACGGGTACTTGAATGATACAAAAATCTTTAATGTTTTTATTGAAGACAATCCTCAAAAAGACTACGACCTTGACGGCATTAACGACTCGATTGACAAAATTCTTGGAAACGAAAAAAGCATAAGTACTTCGACTTTGTCATTAAGCGTGCTTGTCAACGGCTCTTCCAATTTGTCTGTGCAGCTTAACGATACTGTTCCTGTTGAAGTATACGATAATTCCTCCCCAATTTTGGAATTCAAATTTGATTTTGGGCTGCAAGCCCTGGATTTAATGAGCATGTCCATTGAAAAGCAAAATGCGAACAAAACCGGTTCAATGCTCGTTAGAAAATTGATTTTGCCAAATGGGGCATTGAAGAAAGTGTACATAGAAAAAGTGAACAATACCAACGGGGTTTGCATCAAGGACAACGAAATTGAATCAATAAGCGAGATCAGCAATGACTGCTCCGGAATTGACGAATTTAGGGTAATTTGCGACGGGTCGCTTCAGAGTCTATACAGATGCAGCTATAATCTGACGCTGAATAAATTTAAAGTCGAGGGGTTAAGAAACTCGGGCGTTGTGCAATACTCAATTCAGGCAAGTTCGCCTGCAGATTTGCCGCC
>CAZGTJ010000072.1:0-5811 GCA_964528545.1 uncultured Methanosarcinales archaeon | reverse complement strand
TTTCCTTCAAATTCCTTCGCCTTGACCTCGACCTCTTTCTTGGTCATCTTCTTGTCGACTATAAATGGCCTTGTGAGCTTGTATTCTGTATTTATGATTCCCTCCTCTTCAAGAAACTCAACCCATTCCTGGATTACAGTCGAGCTTACCCCAAGCTCCTTGGCGGCATCCGCAAAGGCAATTTTGCCCCTCTCCTTGACAAGCTTTACCAGCTTGTCGACTCCGGTTTCTATAACACTGTTGTCGTTAGCCATAACACTTTATTTTTGTTCTCCTTGGTTTAAAAATCTTATGGTTTTTTGATTTTAAGGTGTAACACACTCCGCAGGTATGCAGACTATGTCTGCTGCCTGATAAAAGTCCAGATGCGCCTCGTCTAACTGGAACCATGAAGGCGTTTGGTTTATTCTATAGTTAGTTGTTGAAGCGTTTCCGAAATAAATATAGTCTACAATGCTCCTGTCATAGACGGGAAGCCCCTGCTGTTGCAGCTTGTCACCGCTGACAAGGCTTTCAATTCCAGCAGAAGAATTCCCTAAATTGCCTTCCAGCCTCATCAAGTAGCTTGGAGAATTGTTTCTTGCTGTGTAAAGGGATGAGTTCACGTGGGCAATGAGATTTGTTACGTCATCGCCAACAACGAAAGAAGATAGATTGGATTTTGTTATCGGATTAGGCATCCTTCCATTCGTCTTTACCAAGTATAAAGGATCTTCAAACTCGATTATTGGAACTCTTGTAACAATTAATTTGTTTTCTTTCCAGCTGCTGGCATTTTTCTTGTCTTGTATTTCAAGAGTGAGGTTTAAATATATCTCCACATTCCACGGGTCGGACTGGTTAAGCTGCAGACTTCCTATAGTCATGTTAACAGATATGTCTGTTTTTTCAGCCTTAGCTGAGATTCTGTTTAGCCATTCCATAAGCGTGGAATCTTCCATCAGGCTCAGTTCCTGTCCATTAAAAGTCCCATTCAGGAACGATTCGGCGAATCTTGCATTTAAATCATCTATAAATGTACCGTTTGTGCTGATAAACTGGTTGAAGCTAAGCAGGGTTCTAAATCCAGCTATGTACGCCCCTTTTTTAATGTTTTTTTCCACATCTTTTGCAAACGAATTTACTGTTTCGATTCTTGTTTGAACCACGTCCATCTTGTCGTTGAGCCTAGAGCCCATGTGGATGTTGTAGGTGAGAATTACAACAGCCATCAATATAATCATAGAGGTAGTATAAAACATTCCATTTTTTCTTATTCCCATGCCCTTACCTCCATGATTGCAGGCCCCCATAGAGAAGGGACATCAGATATTGTCAAAGTAGTCGTGTCAAAATCATTGCTTTGAATATTGACATCAAGCTTGCCATCCTTGTCAAAGTCAAGGCTGCTAAAAAGCTGGTAAGCCGCGGTATCTATGGAATCGTTTGAGTTGTATTCTCCGGATGCAAAGTTGCATGTTGAAGTGCCTGAATATGAGGATGGGACTTTTATTACAGAAGATGTGCCATCGCTAAACTCAAGCGTCCATATGCATCCCTCTGCCTTTGATGCAACACTTGAAGAACTGGCTGAGTTTTTGATAAGCATCGTGTAGATAGCTTTGTCGTCAGGAGAACCGCCTGAAATATTTTTTGAAGAGCCGAGTGAAGTTCTTATGTCTATTGTGTTATTGCCGCTATGCACCATTGTCGCTGGGATATTAACAAGGAAAGGGTCTCCCAGCTCGGTGTAAGAAACATTATACTCGCTTAGGTTAAAGACTGTAATTCCGTCTATGGCTGCCTTATCAGTCCATTTATCGCCCGAGTAAGATGTTACGAACATTTCTGTCACATTCACATTCGGAAGTATGCTTACGTTTGCGGTGGTGATGTTATTGCCGAAAGCATCTGTTTCGACCGTGACTGGAATATTACCAAAAACAAAAGGCGGAATTTCCGGAGTGTACTGGATTTCTAGGTATGAATTCGGATGAAGGGCTGAATTGATTCCGGTTGCAAATGACTTTTGAAGAATAAAGTCTATGCTTATGAGGCTGTCCCCTATATCGCTAAATGCCTGCTGCAGCTGGGATTTGTTGTTTCCATAGAAAAACCTGCCGTCGCTGCAATCCTCTGATATGTTTTTTAATGTGGTATTGTCGGCGCCTGCGCCAATTGCAATTGTGAAAAAAGTTATATTATACGTTTTGGATGCATTGCATGCGTAATCAATTGACTCATTCTTTGCGACTGCAGGAGTGCATTTTGCTTGAGGTATCGCATCACACTTGTCTGCGACCCCGTCTCCAATTAATATGATATACCATTTTCTTGTTGTATTGCCCTTATCCAGAAGCCTGTCTTGGGAAGCTTTTATCGCGCATGAGAAGCACGTATTCACTGATTTTGTCGAGTATCCATCTATCTGATTTTTTAATGTAACGTTATTATTAGTCAAGTCAACCGTTTGCCCGGGCTCGACAGACGAATGGTATGACACGAGCCCGATCCTGTTGGTCAGGCTTTTATTCAGTATAAGATCTACAAAAATCTTTTCGACAATTTTCGTTACATCCAGCCTTGAAAGTCCGGGAGAATCTTCTACATCTTCCGTGTCCATGCTGATATCCAACGGGGTGTCTATAAATAAATCTACGTTCGACCCATTTACATTTATCTTGCTGGTTGTATAATGCCCGATCCTTAATGGAACGGTTTTGCCACTTAAACTTGCATAATCATCGTTGAAATTTGGATAGATGGAATTATTTTCCAAAGTGAGAGAAATATTCCCTGTCTGATTGCTGCTGTAAATAGTCTTGTTGCCGAAATTTACGTAAACCGGATAGTCAGTCGTATAGTTTAAAAATAACCTTGCAGACCTCAACTGCCCGGGAACATAAAATGAAGAATATATGTTTATTACGCCTTCAACACCAGAAAGATATGTGGCCCTGCTTACATTGTTATTACTTTGGTCGTATGTAAACGGAAGATAATCGGCATTTGTGCTGTTGACATCCACCTTGAAAAATCCGCCTCCAATGTATTTTGACTGGTTCCTGAAAATTATTTTTATCATATTCAGTCCAGAATGGAAATTGGAGTAATATGTGGAGCTGATGTTGTATTTATTTGACTTCAGCGTGTTGTTTTGAATCTTAAAGTAAGAGCCGGAGTCAACTCCATTCACCTGCAAGTCAAAATCAGATTCGAGAGCAAATTCCATATATGCCTGATTTATCCCGGAGTAGTTGCTTGGGAGCATTATGTATTGGCTTACAGTGCCATCCCCGATAAATCCTCCGAAATACGCATATGACAGAATTTTCTTGGTGCTTATGCTTGTCAGAACCACCTTGGAGGAAAACCCTTCAATGGGCTTGAACTTGGTTATGCCAGACACCATACTTCTCGACGATACAAGTGTTTTTCCAGCAGGAGTGCTCCTTGAATAAATCTCCTCGCCATCCACCAGCACGCTTATCCCAAGGCTTTCGGAAAATATGCTTTCGGTAATGTTTCTGGTGAAATTTTCAGCCAATTCCATGTCTCCAACAGCCCAGAATAAGCCTAACTGGTCGAAAATCGTATTGTTCATGTCGGTAATTTTTCCTGATTGTATCAGGCTCTTTACATATTCGTTGTCCAGTTCACCAACCGTTATTGAGGAGAATATTCTTGTGATGTCATTGGACGCGAAATTGACCCCTATATTGACTGGTTTGTGAGTATAAAATTGAGATACAAGAATTATTCCGACTATCACTATGCTCAGCGCCAGCAGCCCGTCCAATGTGAAAAACATTCCTCTCTTTACTGCCATGCATACACCACCATCCCTATGACACGTGAATTGTAAAATACATACCTTTTGGTCCTGGCAATCTTTGTTAGGCCCGTTTTTGATAAATTCGCATCATGGCAATACCCCTCCATAAACGTTGCAGCAGCATCTGCAACAATGTCTGTAAAGTTGCCGTCAAACTGCTCTGCAACAGAGTCGCTTGCAAAATACACGCTTCCCGCTCCATATTTCCATGACCCGATGGAGACTTGATTGTCTGAATTAAACGAGGCAACCTGTCTAAAGTCTGTGGCAACATTTGGATTGATGTAAGCAGCCTGCCGAAACAAAATCAAGTCGGGGCTTGACACATCAAGCGAAAAATCCGTAATATTTGCAGTAGAATTTCTCTGGAGCGGGGATTGGTCAGCCTTGAAAAAGAAGGAAGAGCCGAAATTATCTTTTCCGTTGGTTTCCGCATATTTTCCTGCCACAAATATTTTGCCGCCGTTTGAGACAAAATCATCGAGGGATGCAGAATATAAAGCGTGCTGTGCATCGTTTAGATTTGCAGTTTCCATTATCAAATAATCGTAACTGTTAATATTTAAAATTAGCTCGTCTATATTCGAGAAGTAAATGTCTGCATTGAGCCTTTCTTGGACAGGGTCTTTTAGCGATGCGTAAAGAGGATCTTGGTAGTAATACGCAGTTCTTGTCTTGAAAGTTGAATTGGCTAGCGGACTGCCTATTCCGCACGTCCCATAAACATTGATGGCTTGATTGTCTTTGTCTGTGAAAAATACAAAATAGTCGTCAACGATACCGAAATAGCTTTTAGCCTTGCTGTAATTCAGCCGCTTGAAGCTCTTCAGCTTGACTCTGTTTATTTTTGTTTCATCAGCAAGACCTATTCTTACAACATTGCTGTTGTTCCAGTCGTTTGGAAAACCGCTTGTTACAAGAGAAGATGAAACAACGCTCGACTCATCAATCAATTTGTTGTAGCTGTTTTCCTCCTGACTGCTGAATTCATATATATAATTGTAATAAATTACAAGCGCAGCTATGAAGAGAGATATCCCCAGTATGAAATCAACATACCATGCTTGGGCCTTAGTTGATATAGATAACACCCCCTGTCTTGTTGATTGTGTTAGTGCCTTTAGTAAAATTACCAGCCACTTTTGGGATCGATATAAGGTAAAATCCCTTTGACGATGCTGCAACCAGACTTGAATTCATCGTTTTTATGGTATAATTAATGCCGTTGACTGTTTCAGGCAGGGTGAAGGTTCTTACATAACCGTCCTCTACATAAGTTGCAATAAGCACTTCCCTTTGAAGCTTGAGGGCAACATCCCTCATGTTTTCATTTTCCTGCCGGAACTGGACATCCGCAACCTGCCTGATGGAATAGATGCCCACCGCTATTGTAAATATCAGCGATATTCCGATGAATATGTAGAACTCAGCACTAACCTGCGCCTTAGAATTCATTTGGCATTCCTCAGTTGGAGGTGACTGATACAAAACCGTCTTGGGCCTTTACCGTCACAAAATGCACCCCGTTGCTTGTCGGGAGTGTCCCGTTCATGTTGACAGACGAAACTTCCACAATATCAGTGATACCATAAACAGTTTTTATCCTGAACAGCACTTCTTTATTTGAGAGGTTTGTCGAATAAATTTTGTCCGGAAAATTTAGCTTGAGTGTAATTTGGGAAGGAGCTCCAAGATAATAGACTGTTTCGGATGCGTCTGCAATTTTTCTTGCAACCTGCAGGGCCTGGCTTGATGCAACCGTATCACTTGCCTGGGCGTTGTACTGGTAGTAAACAATGAGAAGGGGAAGAATAATCATAGTCGCAAATCCCACTATGAACATATACTCTACGCTTATCTGCGCCTTAAGATTCATTTTTACCTCTTTTTATTTATAAATTTGTTGAGGTCATTTAAAAAGCTTGCCATAAAAGGGTGCTGTTGTGTTATCCGTTTATTATTTCCCTTCGATACAATAATTCGTTTCATTATTAAAC
>CAZGTJ010000071.1:0-5865 GCA_964528545.1 uncultured Methanosarcinales archaeon | reverse complement strand
TTTTAATCAAGCACCTTATTATGTTATTCTTGACGCCGCAATCGATTAAAACAATTTTTTTATTTTTATTATTTTCATTGTATACGGCGGGATTCTTTATTGTTACCTCTTTAACCAAATCAGCTTTGTTTGGGTCATAGAAACCAACATTTTCATTTTCAACAATAATTTTTCCAAGCATTGTGCCTTTTTCTCTCAAAATTTTTGTCAGCTTTCTCGTGTCAATTCCGTAAATTCCCGGCACGCCCTCTTCTTTCAGCCAGTCCGACAATGATTTCTTTGCATTCCAATGCGAATACTCGGAAGAATAGTCGGAGACAACAAGCGCGGTTATGTGTATTTTGTCCGACTCGAAGAATTTTAGCAGATTATCTTGAATAATTTTTTCAGGAATGCCGTAGTTGCCGATTAAAGGATATGTCATTACAAGAATTTGCCCCCTGTAGCTTGGGTCAGTCAGCGCTTCAACATAGCCAACCATTCCTGTACAAAACACCACTTCTCCGGAAACTGGCTTCTCAAAACCAAATGAAAAGCCTTCAAACTTATCGCCGCTTTCAAGAATCAGATTGACTTTATTTCCGCGCATTAAAATTAGGAAATTATGCCAGATCGCTTATAAATTTTTTGGTTGTGCTTTAAGGAGAAATACCTCAGTCTCTTTTTAGCGTCTCCACAATGTACGTTTTGGCTTCTTGTAGTGCTTTGATGTCCCTATCGCTGGCAGCGTATCCACTAGACAGGCTTAATGTCATGTTCATATATGGTTCTGCAACCAAAACATCAGTATTATTTTTTATAGTATATGCGTTTCCAATAATTGCAGTTTGTAAATTTCCCTTTACCCCCAGTCTTAAGCGAATTGGACGTGGGTTTCTTGAACGGTCCCGGTTCTTAAGAACATCTCGAAATCCAACTTCCAATTCGAATCTGTTCCCCTTGTACACAAATGGAATTGAATAGCCAGTTCCGTCTACCATTTTTTGGGCAAATTCTGTAAGCTTTCTAGTGTCTATCTTGAAATCTCTAAATGTATCGGCTAAATCAAGTTGGAACCAATAATCATCGATTCGGCTTAATCTGGCTTTTCCATCTATGCATTGCAAAACCTGCTGTTTTCCAAGTTCTTGTGCCAATTCCTTTTCTATATCTTCCGAACTTCTCACAATTCTTATATTCAGTATGTATGGTCCTCTAAACCATGTTCCTTTACGGTCAATTTTGATAACAGTACCGGTGAAAGGAGAACCAAAATAATTTGGCCCATAGTAATTGTCATAATGGCCTTGCATTCCTTTTGATGAAGAAACCATCATATCAATTGCCTTAAGAGTATCATTATCCGTCCAGCTTTTCATTCCGGTTGCATGACCAACTGCATATGGCAAATCCTCTTTGTCCTCTAATAGACTTGCAAGCGTTTTTGCGCGGCCAACTCCTGCAAAAGCTTCTAAGGCGGAGCGAAGTTCATCTGCGTTTTCCAACACAATCCCACTTCTTATCTCAAAGAATTCAAATTCGCCAAATTTCGAAGTGCCAACAGATAATTGAGGCGGTGTTTTTAATTTGTCAACTAGCATTACCATGTTCTCGACTTAGTAACTCATGCTCGTTTATAAAATTAACCATTTTTTACTACGCTGGAATAAATACATATTTGGATTAAGCCAAATCCTTAAAATCCGGCTCCATTGCGGCAAGATAGTTTGCAACATCATGCATCCTACTCGAGTACTCTGGTATCGGTTCCTGGGTTATTGGGCGCTTAAAGCCAAAAAAATGGACAACTGTCGTCCTGCCGCTTGCCCAGATTAATGGAATCCTGTAATCGCTGTATCTGCTGTATCTTGCATCCGCGCGAGGTTTTGTGGTTTTTAATGCCGCGGGAAGGGCAGTTTTTTTGTTAGGGTAATCCCTTCTTGTAATGTATAAGTCATTTGCCCTCGATGCTGATAGTATGTCCCTCAAATAACCATTGCCCCTATACTCATGGTCAATTCCAATTTTATCCCATAAAATAAACTCGAATCCTTCGTTGGTCCGCATTTTAAAGCCAAGGTTTACTCCTTTAATTGCGCCAAAATCTTCAGGATCTCCGGATAACTTGTCCGCATCCACGAGTGCAACCATATATTTAAAGGAGTTCCATTTTGGAGATTTTTTCCAGTGCTCAAGCAATTCTTGGTTTTCGTCCCTGAAAAAATCATTTATCCTGGATTCAAGCCCTGATTTAAGCTGAGAAGTCACTTTAAGGCTTTCTCCGGCAAAATATTTTCGAATTGCTGTGCGGTCGTCATGCCTTTTTGGAGTGTAAATGCCCAGGCTCTCGCCACGCGGATATAAGGGCCACGGCAGTGATGAATGATATCCAGTCATTTTTAGAATTAAACCTGATTAAATAATTTCTCCTGTAGAAAACCTGAATTCTTTGACATTTTTCCAATTTATTTTTATCATCTTGTTTGCCAATCGGCGAAACAGCTTATTTTTAAATCTATTGACCCAACGGAAACAGGAATAAACAAAAATGTCTGAAGCAAAACATTTAAATAACTTGATTAGATTTTTTGTTAATCAATTGTTAATAAAAATGCCAAAAAAGCAATTTGGGAAAAGGCAGAGCATAACCCGATTGGTGGAAGATTACATAACAAACCATCCGTCGGTAAAAGACTGCCTGAAGAATGATTTGGTTAATTTTTCAAACCTCTCAAGGCAGACCGCAGAGGAGCTTGGACTGGATGTGAAAAGGAACTTTGATGCTATTTTGATTGCGTGCAGGAGATTCCAGCTGAAGCTGAAAAAGGAGGAAACTTTTGAAAAAAGAATCATAAAAATACTCGGGCAAAGCAAAGTTGAGATTAAGAACAAGATTGCAGTCATTGTGCTGGACACCGAGATAAATTCAAGGCAGCTTTTGAGCCTCGAGAACGAAGCCCTGAAGAAGAAAGTCATTTTCAGGACAATCGAAGGCACTTCCGCGGTTTCGATTATAACAACAGAGGATTTTGCAAGCTTGGTGAAGGAGTATTTCAAAGATAATATAATAACGGAAAACAAGAGGCTTGCGGAAATAATAATAAAGAGTCCAGAGGAAATTGAGGAAACTCCGGGAACTTACGCTTACCTTTGTTCTTTGTTCGGGGACCACAACATAAACATCGTTGAGGCGCTAAGCTGCTGGACAGACACGATTTTTCTAATCAAGGAAGAGGACGTGGGAAAGGTGATGGGATTGATGAGGTTTTAGCCACTTATTAGTAGTTTCCAAAGATAAATTTAAATAATCTTAGTATTCACCAATTTAAATGAAAGACCATAGACGTCAAATAGTTGAACGGCACATAGAAGGTGCCAGAAACGCTGTTTTAGATGAAGATCTTAGGCTTGCACTTAAATGGGTTTTAAAAGTACCTAACTCAGTTGAAGATTGGAATCAAGTTACTGCTGATTGGAAAATCGAGTCTACGCCGATATATGTAGATTCTTTGCGTTTTCAACAGCAATACATTCTAGAGCTTCCCCCCATTGGAGTTGCAATAAAGGCTTTGGCAGAATCTTACAGACAAAGGCAAAGTGCAGGATTGGTTTTGGTTGTTGGCAACCAGCCTATGCTGTACAGATTGCGACAAACCGGTTATAGAATCGGAACTGTTGATTTTGAAGCATTCCGCACAGCATGGTATGATGCTGAATCTGTACAAAGGGACACTAATTATTTTGAGGCTCGTCAAAAATATCTTGACAGAGTTGTTCAAAAAATTCTCGATAAAAGCCCCACTTTGGTTCTTGCGACTCCATTAGAAAGGACGTTATACGAGCATGGTGGAGATAAGCATGAATTGCTAACAGCAGAGGGAATACAAATTAAAAGACAATTGGAAAAAACCGGTATAGGTTTTATAGCTATTGCAAGGGCAAATGGTGAAAAAAAGATATGGGAAAAGGAAAGAGTGCCTCATTATATTGGAAAAGACTTGGAACAGGCCGTGAAAACTTTTTTAGGAATTAATTATAGCCTCCCTATACTGCAATAGAATAACAATTAGAGTTTAACACTTTTAATATGGCATCCCTTTTCTACCTCACAACCCCCTTTTCTTCCAAATAATGCCCAAGCTTTTCTTTTTTTGTTTTTAAATATTTCTTATTGTTCTTGTTTGATTTGATTAAAATCGGAACCCTTTCAGCAATCTCCAGCCCGTATTTTTCCAGCCCCGATATTTTCTTAGGATTATTTGTCAGCAATCTTATAGTTGAAAGTCCCAAGTCAGCGAGAATTTGCGCTCCGATGGTGTAATCTCTTGCATCAGCCATGAAGCCAAGCTTTATGTTTGCCTGCACCGTGTCCATCCCATAATCCTGCAGATGGTACGCGGCAATCTTGTTTATAAGCCCAATGCCACGGCCTTCCTGCGCCATGTAAAGAAGAACCCCTCCTTTTTTCCCAATGATTTTAATGGCCTTTTCCAGCTGAGGGCCGCAGTCACACCTTAATGAGCCGAGCGCGTCACCAGTAACGCATTCGGAATGAACCCGCACATACACATTTTGCTTGCCTTTGACATTGCCTTTAATCAATGCAAGGTGCTGGCCCTTTCCTGCATCCTCATAGCCAACTACCTTGAAATTACCATATTTGGTAGGCAGGTTTGCCTCGACCGTCTTTTTCACGAGCTGTTTCATATATTGCCAAGGAGTATATACCACTTATTAAGATTTGCCATTACAAAAAAGGGCAAAATTTATATATTAAAAGTGTTCATCAGCTGAAATGGAAATCAACAAAATTGTATTGATAACCATCTACATTCTGGTGGCATTGTACATTTTATATAGGTCCCAATTTAAGAAAAACCCGTATGCCGACGAATATGAGAGGCTCTACAACGAGATACTCCACTCGAAGAAGTACAAGGTCAAGGGACAGTTTGATGATGAATAAAGGATTGGATTATTTCATTTGAATTTGGCGGATAAGATTGCCGCGAACCAGACCATATCCTTGTCATTTCCAAAGCCGAATGGAATAGGGCTAAAAAAAACCGCCAACTGCGATTTTTGTTCTATGGTTTGATTTATTTTCCTGATATAAATATTTCTCGGCAATGCTTTTAAGTAGTCGTATTCTGACCCTATTTTCTCATTTATATTCTCCAGAATATATCAAAAACGCAAGGTTTATAAATAAGTAATATACGAAAAGGTATACTGGTATATGAAACCAAAAGAATTGTATACTGGTCGATAAAAACCCTTAAACAAGGTTTTTACGCCTCAAAAAAGGGGCAGCAAGCTTTACTTGCATCAATACTTCGAAGGCAAAGTCGCGGGAATGCCGAACATTCTCGGGAACTCAAAGATCCATGATTTTTGGGTAAACAATCTCACGAAGGCCTTAGAGTAAAGCCGCTTTTTTGAACAACCGCTCAAAAACCGGCTGATATCGAAAGATATCGGGCCGTTTTTGGCATTTAAACTCAAAATGCACACAAACGACTTGGGCATATTCAAGGAAAATGTTGATTCGTGGATAAAGCAGATTAGGCGTGAGTTTTCAGAATTCTCTGATTTAACTTCAGTTGTAAATGAAAACCAGGAGAACATCCAGCACAATTACGAATTGATTTATGAACTAAAAGACCAAATCGAAGAATTAAAGCAGGAGATAAACGCCCTAAAGCTTATACAAATCATAAATCTGAAGCAAAAACAGCAGGCCGAAGAGCAGGCGCATAATTAATTTTTCTTATGCTATCCGGATGCCGATAATTTTTTAATTTAAATCCTTACAAGCGCTAATGGCAGAAAATGTATTCATCCCTTTTATGATTATGGATTAACTCGTTCTTTATTTTCATCATC
>CAZGTJ010000070.1:0-5884 GCA_964528545.1 uncultured Methanosarcinales archaeon | reverse complement strand
TCTTGGAGGGCATTCTGCGCTTGATGTCTGCAGAGGGGCGCACATGCACGGATTCAAAACGCTGGTTGTTGCGCAAAAAGGGCGCGAAAAAGTGTATGCAAAATACTACAAGAGAAGAAACAATGTCGGCTTTGTTGATGATGTAATTGTTGTCGATAAATTCTCGGATATTGTAAATCTCAAAATTCAGGAGGAATTAAGAAGAAGAAACACAATTTTCGTGCACAACAGGTACTTCTGGGTTTACTGCAATTTCAAGGACATCGAAAGCAAATTTTTTGTCCCCATCTACGGGACAAGAAATTTGCTAAAGCTTGAAGAAAGAAATGTTCCAAAAAATCAATATTATCTGCTACAAAAGGCAGGCATAAGAATGCCAAAAATATTCAAAGATCCGAAGAAGATAGATAGATTGGCAATTGTCAAAGTTGCTGAAGCTGCAAGAGGCTATGAAAGGGCTTTCTTTTTATGCTCAAGCTATAAGGATTACAAGAAAAAATCAGCGGAACTACTAAACAAAAAGGCGATTACGGAAAAAGACTTGAAAAAAGCAGTAATTGAGGAATATGCTATAGGAGCCCACGTCAATTTTAATTTTTTTTACAGTCCGATTACGGACGAAATCGAACTGATGGGCACGGACACAAGAAGGCAGACTAATTTGGACGGCTTTTTGAGGCTTTTGGCAAGCGAGCAAATCGAAATATTAAAATACATGAAGCCAAAAATGATAGAAACGGGCCATTACACAGTAACGGTCAAGGAGTCATTGCTCGAGAAAGTATTTGATATTGGAGAGAGATTTGTTGCAGCAACAAAAAAAGAGCATGATAAGGGGATAATAGGCCCTTTTGCGCTTCAGGGAGCAGTTGTTGCAGAGGAAGGAAAAGAGGAAATTATCATTTTCGATGTAAGCATGAGAATTCCAGGCAGCCCGGGAACTTTGTTCACGCCATATTCGGGGTATTTGTATGGTTACTCGATAAGCTATGGCGAAAGGATAGGATTGGAGATAAAAAGAGCGCTTGAGGAAGGCAAACTTGATTTGATTTGCACCTAAAATGATTCAGCAAACGATACTTGATTACATACAAAAAGAGGTTGAAAAGGGAGCGAGCCTTGAAGCCGTACGGCTGGCCCTGTCTAAAGTTGGCTGGAACCAGCAGGATGTTAATGATACAATAGAATATGCAAAAGAGCATCTAAAACTAGAGGCAGCAGCGCCAAAGCCTGCGTCTTCGCCAGCCAAAAAATCAAATTTTGACTTTGTTCTTGTATTGTCCTTGGTTGTGATTGTTGCATCCGCAATTTCATTGGCGTATTTCATATTTTCTATAGCCTAAATTATTTTCAATAAATTTGATAATCATCAAAATTTACATTAATTGCATGAAAAAACTCGGTATTTTGATATTGATATCGACTCTTTTGCCAGGGATTGCTCTTGCGGACTTGTCTGATTTTCCAGAGCCGTTTGCAAAAGACGGCAAATTTAACGGAGTTATCGTTGTTGCAAACCATGCTCCTGCTTCTGACGTCATCGCCCAAAGCAACCTTGCGCAGTTTTTTGCAATCTACCTTGGAGGGCCGCTTGCAGGCTCAACAAAGCTATCAAGCGAAGTTAACAGTATGGATCAAAACATTGTTTCAATCGGAAGCCCGTGCTATAATCCTGTTTCTGCAAAAATTTTGAACAATCCAAGCCCATGCGATAAAGACCTGGAGGCAGGAAAGGCCTACATTAAATTTGCAGGAAACGGATTTGCGCAAATAGTCGTTGCCGGCTACAGCGACAAGGGGACAAGGGAGGCTGTAAACTCGCTGATTGACTACCAAAGCAAAGGAATTGACGGGAATACTTACTTCGTTTCTGTCGATGAGCCGTCAAGCGCACCGCAGACAAAAGCCGTCAATGAGCAGGGTGAAGAGGAACAGGAGGATAATGCTGAAATTACTGCCATAAATCAGACAATAACTGATGGCAAGCAAAAAATAATTGAGGAATTAAACAAAAAAATTGTGGATAATACCAAGGAAAATAATACTAAAGCTGCCGAAGTTAAGGCAGAGACGCAAAAAGAAGTTGCTGAGGAAACACAAAATCGAGAGCCTGCAATTGAAGAAGAAGCAGAACAAGGAATTATTGAAAGAATCCTAAACTGGCTCAAGTCGCTTTTTAGCTATAATGCCTGATACAAATAATCGGTTAAAGTGGCAAATTCCAATTGATTTTCCGGCAAACAAATAGAAAAATATATTAAGCAAAAGCCTTACTTTAATATATGATAGCTGTCTTGAATTTTGGGGGACAATACTGCCATCTTATTGCGCGAAGAATCAGGGATTTTGGCGTTTATTCTGAAATTTATCCATGCAATATTTCTTATGAAAAATTAAAAGTGATAAAACCCGAGGGGATTATTCTTTCAGGAGGCCCTGCAAGCGTTTACGAGCCACTCAGCCCGCATATGGACAAAAGGATTCTTGACTTGGAAATACCTGTCCTTGGAATATGCTATGGCCTGCAATTGATTGCACAATATGAAAATGGAACTGTATTGGGGGGAAAGCTAAAAGAATTTGGAAAACGGTTTTTGAAGGTAAAGAAAACGGGAAGGCTGCTTAAAGGGCTTTCGAAATTCTCCGGAAGCAGGGCTCCCCGGGAACCCAAAAATGGTAAATTTTCGGGTAAAGAGCAGGTATGGATGAGCCACGGCGATCTCGTTACAAAGCTGCCGAAGGATTTTGAAGTTCTTGCATCCACCGATAGCTGCCCTATTGCTGCCTTCGAAAACAACAATGACAGGCTTTATGGCGTCCAGTTCCATGTCGAAGTTGCCCATACGCTAAAGGGAAACATTGTCCTTAAGAATTTTGTATTCGGCATCTGCAAGGCAAAAAAAAGCTGGAAAGTTGAGAATTTAGCCAAAAAATTGGTGCAGGAAATAAAAGTTGAAGTCGGGAAAGATTCGGTAATAATGGGGGTTTCAGGCGGGGTCGACAGCACAGTTGCCGCGACTTTGCTGCACAGCGCAATCAATGGCAGGCTCTACTGCGTGTTTGTGGACCATGGGCTAATAAGAAAAGGAGAGGCAGAAGAGGTAAGGAATTTTTTTGAGAAAAAACTGAAGTTTAGGCATTTCTTTTTTGTTGACGCTTCCAAAATATTTTTGGAAAAGTTAAAGGGAATTGCAGAGCCTGAAGAAAAAAGAAAAATTGTAGGGCACACTTTCATTGAGGTTTTTGAGAAACAAGCTAAAGAACTTGGAAAAAAACACCCTGAAATAAAATTTCTCGGTCAGGGAACAATCTATCCTGACAGGATCGAGAGCGCGCAGCCTTCGAAGCACGCTGCGAAAATCAAGAGCCACCACAATATTACGCTGCCGGAAAAGATGAAGCTCAGGGTGATAGAGCCATTAAGGGAATTTTACAAGGATGAAGTAAGAACTCTTGGGAAGGAACTAAGGATTCCTGGTGAAATCCTAAACAGGCATCCGTTTCCGGGCCCGGGGCTTGCAATACGAATACTTGGAGAAATTGACGACGAGAGATTAAGAATCTTAAGGGAAGCAGACTTTATCTTCATTGAGGAATTGAAAAAATCAAAATACTATGACAAGACATGGCAGGCATTTGCCGCCTTATTGCCGGTAAAGACAGTCGGAGTCATGGGGGATTCAAGGACTTATGAGTATGTTATTTCATTGCGTGCCGTGAGCAGCGTTGATGGCATGACGGCAGACTGGGCAAGGCTGCCCTATGAATTGCTTGAGAAGATTTCCAACAGGATTATTAATGAGGTTCGCGGAGTGAACAGAGTGGTTTATGACATTTCTCAAAAGCCGCCGGCAACGATTGAGTATGAATAAAAAAATTACAAAAGGGCTTGCTGCAATTTTAGCTTCTGCAGCTATCGTTTCCTGCACGAGCGCTGTGCCAAAGCAGAAAACAAAGGAATATTATGATTTAGATATTGCATCTCCTTGCCAAGCTGAAGCATTCAATCTCGCGGATTATGCATATAACAGCCCGAGCCACATGAAAAAAGGAATTTATGTAAAAATACCTGATGAAAAATATGCCAGATGCGTTGATTATATGATGTTTGATTTAACCAGGGACAAATTAAGGCTAATAAAAACAGGAAAAGAAGAATATTTTGTTGTGCATGTGATTTAGGTTTTCATCATCCTTTCCATCATTAGCTCGAATGGCTCTTTTAATCGTCTAATTATAATTTCCCTGATAAGGCACTCTAAAGTCCCTGAGTGTTGCTCCTGATTCGATCATGACTTCGCTCAACGGTGCTGCATCTGCCCTATCATGCATTCTGCCTTTAAGCAGTCGCTGTTCCAGTGTGTCAAATTTCATATGCGCCGGCGTCAGCGTGAGAGCCTCTCTTACCTTCCTGAAAGTACCAAAGTCTGAAAGCTGTTCGACTGCGGATTCACGATGCCTGTAAATTGAAGACGCCCTGCCAAAAGCCATCGTCCCCATTTTCTCATAGTGCGACAATCCGCTTGGCTTTCTTTCTTCGTTATACCTATGAAGCAAGTGTTCAACAAACACGCCCGAAAGAACCAATGAAACTTCGCCTACATGCTGAAACATTTTTGCCGCTTTTTCTGGCTTTTCTTCATTATGGCGGGCTTCAACAAAACCAATCACAGTTCCGAAATAATCTAATGCGAGTTGCCCTGTGCCTTCGATCCATGATGCTTTGTCGGCGCTCATGAACCTTGTCAGCATATCGGCAACGTAAAGGTTTAAATCGTCGTCGGTGACATCTCTCGCCTCAAGAACTCTTTTGCTTAATGCCATCATCATTAAAAAAAGCGAAGGCCTGTATCCGTCAATCTTATCTTCTGTGAATAATTTTTGAAAGACTTCATCGGAATTTACATGTGATAATGCTCTGCGCTTGCCGTCAAGCGACGCAAGCTTGCCAAATTCATTCATATCGAGTTTACCAGTTTTATAAGAGGCAAGAAATTCCATATCATCCAAAGTAAGCACAGTATCCCAAACCGACATCTTAGCACTTCTGTATTTTACAAGAAATATATAAAGATGCCGAAATTGCACAATGCGGTGGGATAAAGTTCATCCTCCAATTTTGTTTGTTTTTCAAGAGTTCCAATTAGAAATCAACAAGCATAAGTTCTTTCCTTAACGCCTTTCTTGAAATTGTCCCAGGCTTTCAGGTATAGTTTTTTGCCCCAGGGAGTTGGATACTCTCCGGTCAGGCACGCCATGCACAAATCCTTTGAGGGCTTTCCAATGCTTTTGACAAGACCTTGAAGTGTCTGGTACTTCAATGAGTCTGCACCAAGCTCTTTTGTGACTTTTTCAATTATTTGCCCGGAAACGGGGCCTTTGCTTGGTCCTTTCTCGTATTTTGGAACAAGAAGCTCTGAAACAGTCGACATGTCAATTCCATAAAAGCAGGGGCCTCTAACAGGAGGGCATGAAATCCTGACGTGAACTTCTTTTGCGCCTCCGGCTTTTTTAATATAATGAATCAGCTCTTTTGTTGTTGTCCCCCTGACAATGCTGTCATCAACCAAGAACACTTTCTTTCCTTTCAGGATTTCCTTCAGGGCAGTGTATTTGTTTTGAACCCTGTCTTCTCTTGACGAGCCTTCAATAAAAGTTCTTCCTACAAACCTGTTTCTTATAAGCCCTTCTGAACTCTGGATTTTCAATTCAAATGCCATTGCGTCCCCTGCTGCCTTTGCAGTGTCTGGCACAGGAACAACGACGCAGTTATCGCCTATTTTTCCCGTTTCCATCTGCGCAAGCTCCTTTCCAAGATTTGTCCTTGTGATGTAAACGGACTGGCCTTCAAGAACCGAACTTACATTTGCAAAATAAACCCATT
>CAZGTJ010000069.1:0-5900 GCA_964528545.1 uncultured Methanosarcinales archaeon | reverse complement strand
TTCATGCTTTTCTTATGCTGTTTCGCTCTATAGTTTCCATTATATCCTTGATAAAATCGTAAAATGAACCAATCATTGCAATCTGCGTTAGCACGCCGACTACCCTGTTTTTTTCAATGACCGGGAGTCTTCTGTAGTTGTGGCTTAGCATGAGGCGCATTACCTCGAAAATGTCCATGCCCGGGTTTACATACACCATGTCAGGCAATGTAAGCTGCTTGGCTTTTAGCTTGTACATGGAGTACATGTTTTTGTAGAACTCGTCAATCAAGTCCCTTGTCGTTATTATTTTTGCATCCTTTGCATTGCCGGATTTGCTGCTGATAACCACATGGTCTATGTCATTCCAAATCATATAGCTGCATAAATCTGAAAGCCTTATTTCGTCGCTTGCTTCAATGAATCTCCTGGCCATGATGCTTCCTGCATTCGGTATGCTTTCCGCGTCAATCTGGTTTGACGAGAAAAATCCGCTTATCTGCTTTAGTATATCAGAGCCTGTAACGATTCCAATAAGCATGCCCTGCCCCGTTACAGGAAGCTTTCTGCAGTTGTTTTTTACCATTAGTTCCATGCACTGGAAAAGAGTTGCGTTAGAATGTACCGCAACCAGGGGGCTGCTCATCACATCACCAACAGTTAGATTGTCTATCCTGTCCTTTGTGTAGACCTTTTTCAGGAAATTTTTTTCCGATAAAATTCCCACCGGCTTGTTGTTGGAGACGACCACTGCGGAGTTCAAGTTCCTGTCAACGAGGACGTTCAATGCGTAAAGGATGTTGCTCTCCTTTTTTAGGGTAATCACTTCTTTGCTCATCAGACTTGCAACTTTTGTCTGGCCGAAAGCGCTAAGCTCCCTATAGAGCCTGTTCTTTATTTTTTTTCTTCCTTTTTTTATGGTCCTGTATTTTGCATAAGCAGCAGCGGAAAGGGCAAGCGCAAAGATCAATGCCATCGCAGTTGTCATGTTGCTTGCCACAAAATTGTATGCAGTTTTTGAGAAATTCGAAATTTTTTCAAGTCTGCTTTTCAGGAAAGGCTCTTTGATTTCTTTAGGCTGCTGAAAGCTTGGAAAGGCGCGGTTCAACGAGCCCTGCGAAATTATTATTTCGTCTTCCTGCACAGGATTTTTTTGTGCGTCACTTGGCGAGGCCGGATTAATGGCCGGCTCTTCGATTGGGTTCTTGGCAGATGATGTTGTTGATGGGGCAATTCCGTAATTTGGTATCCTGTCCGGAGTTATTTCCGGGCTTACTAACGGATTTCCCTTTTCGTCGACTGGCTGCTCATATGTTTTTTGGTTTGGGTATTGGGTTCTTTTTAAGTACTGCGCGCCCGATATGTCGCTTTTTACAGGATATGCCTCATAGCTTCTGTAAAAGCTGTAGGGAAGTTCGTCTGCAGCATTGTCTGTGTTTGGGTCGAAAATTATCCTTCCCGAGCTTAAATCTCCGGAAATAAGCATCACTGTCGTTACTTTTACCGTTCCTCCAGGATTTGAGTTTATTGAATCATAATAATAGCCGTTTACGTAAATCTTAATCTGGCTGCCCTGCTTTGCCTGGATATCCCCCTTGTTGAAAAGAAAGTGCCCAAACATGCTCCTGTCTCCAATCGCTTCAGCCCCACTAATCGTCAAGGTGCTTGTGAGCGTTGCCTGCTGCGCATTGTTGGAATCAACCCAGACCGCCTGCACCTGGACTCCTTCCGCAGAAAGCCCGTACTGGTCGGTGACTTTCCCATAAATCGTGGTTGGAAGCACATCAAGCGCGAAGGCGGGACACAGGTTTAACAGAAACAATGCCAAAATTAATTTTAATGCTTTATTTTTCATTTTATTTTGCGCTTAGCCTTTTGTTCAGCTCGGTGCACCTTTCGAATACGTTTGCCTTGAATTCTTTTGGAACTTTTTTGTAGAGCTCGTTGAGCTGGTTGTAGATGCTTATTGCCTCCTGCCTGTTGCTTCTCATGATTTCGTCAGTCGCCTGCTTGAGCAGGCTGTCCATATAAACGATGTCAATTGAATTGTGTATTTCCACAATTTTGCTGTAAAATTTTTTCCTCGCATCTTTTGGAAGGCCCCTGTAGACGCTTTGTATTTCAGCATAAATCATCTTTGACTCCTGGTATTTTTTCTGGCCAAGATAGCCGCTGACTTTTTCAAAGAGGTAATCCATCTCCTTTAGCCTTTGTTTTGTTTCGGAATCAAGCAAATGCGCGAATCTCTCCATCCCCCCAACCTGGTAGTAGAGGAAAACCAGCAAAAGCACGGCAATAATCGCCACCTCAGCAATAAGCCTCGCATTTGCTGTCTTTACAAGCCCCCTTGAGAAATTCCCGAAAATGCTAAAGCCCGTCAATAATCCTGCATCCTGCTCCTTGAAATTTTTTGAGAGCAGCATTGACTTTGCCTTTTGCGCCTCTTCGATGCTGACCCTTTTCTCGAAATAGTAGGAATATTCCCTGACATTGTCGATATTTATTCTTATTATGGGATCGGGATTTACAACTTCATAATCAAACAGAAAAATTGCGTCCTTGACATTGCCGGCAATATTTTTTGGGATAACCTCAAGATAATCCAGTTCTGCATTTTTGCTGCTCTTTGCACTTACGCTTTTTTGCAGAAGCGTTATTGTTTTCACATCTCCTGATAAATATTCTACATCGATAACCTTGTATTTTGTAGTAACTGTGATAAGGCTCTGGTGCTTGAAGTTTTCAGCCACAAGGTTTGCAAAATCCTTTTTTCCAAGCTTTGTCTTTGACTGATTTAGCATGAAATTCAATACGTTCGAGACATCGTCCTTACTCGGGTATTTAACATAGTCATTTTTTTCTACAATTATGAATTTTCTTGGGGTTGAATTCCTGATGTCATTGATTCTATCGAGGGTTTTCTGAGTTTCAACCTGAAGCTCGGTGTCATTTAGCTTTCTAAATTTAAGGGCATGAAGGTCCCTGTTTGTCCTTTGGATTGTAACTTTTGCTTTCTCGTACTGCTTTTTCAGCTGCATCGCCTCTGCGGCCTCTTTTTCATCAGGGCTCCAGCCGTCCACAGAGTTCAGCAAGCTGTCTATTTCCGCCATGAGTGCTCCGTCAAGCTGGTCCTGCTCGTCAAGATTTACTGACAGGGAATTGTCGACAATCGTGCTGTCAATGGTCAGTTTTCTTGCAGCGCTTGCGTTTGTATTCCCCATTTTGTCTGTGCATTGTATGCGCCATTCATGGCTCGCGTTTGCAAGGTTTATAATTCCAAAGAAATATTCTGTTCCAGGCTCGACCAAATCGTCATCAATGCTTGTCCAGGGGCCTGAACTTGTGCTGATTTGAAGCCTGCACGTCATCTGGCCTTTGTCAACTGCCTTGTAAGTGAAAGTTATATTCGTTCTTGAGGTATTGAATCCGTCTTCTGGCGCTATAAGCTCTATTATCGGCGCTTCAAAATCACCTTTTGCCAGGTAAACTTCAACATCCATATCCTGATTTATTGAAGTCTTGTTCGAGAAAGTGTAGTATCCCAAATTTCTGACAACCAAGTCGTACCTGCCTTCTTTTTCATAAAATGTTGAAACCCCATCACTTGTCGTATTAATTTTTATGTCATTGAATTCAACTTCAGAATTTTGGATTGCCCCTCCAGTTTCGTTGTCCCTGACAACAACCCTGACTGCATAAATGTTTTCAACTTTTATTGCCCTTGAAACCGACTGGTTCCATCTTGAATCAGTCACTGTCAGATTCATTGTGAAGGTTCCGTTTGATGGAAATTTCAGGACAGGCTCTGCAGAAGTGCTTTCTATGGAGCCGTCATTGTTCAAGTCCCATTTGTATGAGACAGCACTAATGTTCCCGTCAATCGTGGCTGAAAACTGGACATCATCGTTTTCGATTATGTCGGAGTCATTTGTATTTACGGCCAATGTGATCGGGACTTCAGTCGGATTTACAACCTGGAAAGCTGAATTTCTTGTTTCTGTCAAATTCAAGTAACTCATAATTGCGCTGACCGTGTAGTTCCCAAGGGCGCTTGCATTCGTAATCACCCTTGTCTCGAGAATCGGCGCATTTGCGAACACGGGAACAAAAGTTCTTTTGTAGACTGCAACCCCCTGTCTCGTAATTGTCACATTTACGCTTGAGTTTGCCCTCGAAACCACGGTAAGGAAAATATTGTCGCTCCAGTTGTAAGCTTGCTTGTCGGTGCTTGCATTAAAGCTGATGCAGCTGGAGCACCTACCTCCGCAGTCCACTCCGGACTCGTCTGCATTCTGCACAGCATCAGAGCATGAGCCTGCATAAAATGCAAAAGTGTAATTTAAGGACTTGTAATTGCCATGATAGTCAGAATAATTTATGACCAGGGTGTTTTGCCCGTCAATAGTATTTAATGAAATGGTTTTTGACTTGTTTGCCCCAATATCGGCCAATGAATATGGGTTTGAATTTATTTTGTAGCTTGCATACGCAAACTCGCTTGATTCAATCCTTAAATCAATGCTCGGATTAAACGCAGAAATTATCGAATTGTTTGTAAGGTTAATCGACAAAATTGGCGGAATTGTGTCATTTACTCCAAATAGATAATAAACTTGCGCAGAATCGCTTGAATTGCCCATTCCAACCGATACATTGTACTGGCCGTTTGCAAATATGCTGTAATTCAGCTGGCCCTGCAGCAGATAATTAAATGAGGTGCCGTTTCCAAGAATTATGACAGGGCCGTTGTTTAGCGAGAAATTCACCTGCGCGGTGTAATTTGTTGACAAGTTAAGATAAATTATTTCTCCGCTTTGCAGCTCCTGCTCCGGGCTCGATATCGCCAGCCCGAAATCATTAAAGCTCGCCAATGCCTGCGAAAATTTTTGGCTTTCAAATTCTGCAGGCAGCCCAATCCACGATGAATATGAAATATCCGAGTAAGGTTCGCCTGCATCAAGGCTGTAATTTGCGTACACAACCTGCGCGCTGACGATATTGTTTTTTGTCGAGCCAAGCATTCCATATGTCAAATAGAAAATTTCATCCCAATTGTTCCTGTTAGAGGCAAGATTAATCAGACCGCAGCACTCATTATTTCCGTAGCATACTTCATTTTGCGCGTTGCTTTCAAGAGAGTATACATCCCATCGCGTGCACAATTTGCTCTGGTCGGCATTCCAGCCAAACTTGGTGTTTTTAACGCTGAAATCGATGACCCCATTTGCATCTTCAATTCCATCGTCGTCCATGTCGTAAATCGAGCCGGCATTGTACTGTATCAAGATATTGATTGATTTCTCAGGGGTTTGCGCGGATGCAAATATCAGCAAGGCAAAGAATACGGCAATCGCTGCCGAGAACGCCGAAATTTTGTTTTTCAGATTTGGCTTATTCATTTTCAAATCCCTTCCTTAGCTGGTCCCTTATCTTTTCGAGCTCTCTTGCAACTTCCTGCTGGATTTTTTTCTGGGTTTTTTCCCTTACATCTGTTTCGATGCTTTCTCTTAATTTTTTGATTTCAAACAATCCGGGATTCTGGTGGAAATTCCATTTTTGCCGGACAATGCTCCTTACCTCTTCGCTTACATCAAGAAAATGCTCTGAATCTGCGAGCCTCTTTAGCTCATTTGCGAGCGATTTAGGCATGCGAATGCTGACAATTGTATCGCTCATCTTTTCCTTTGCTCCACAAACTCGCGGCAGAACTCTCTTATGGCTTCGGAGCGCGAGTTATAGGCCCCCTTTTCAACCAGGGAATCGAGCCATTTGACTATGTCAGAAGGCAACCTAACGTTTAAAATCTCGATTTCCGTCATTTAACGTCGTAATCTTTTAGTAGTTTACTTGTATTTTATGTGTACTGATATACACTTTTGATGCTTATATTTAAATATTTTGTTTTTTTCTATAAGAAATTA
>CAZGTJ010000068.1:2834-5970 GCA_964528545.1 uncultured Methanosarcinales archaeon | reverse complement strand
TTATCATGCAGAACATACTTTCTACAATTAATAGACTTTTTCTACAGCACCCTTTGCTTGTATAGGGTTTAATCCACAAAATATATAAATGGTTGTTGAAAGGAAATTTGAATGGTTGTTGAATCCCTGTTGTTCCCCCTAAAAGCCGAAAAACGGCCTTGGGAGATGTTTTTTATCGGGTTTTTATACACTACAATAGGAATTTTCATTTCGCTGTGGGTTTTTAGGGACGCTGCTTCTTTAGTCATGGTCTTCATGATTACAATGGCAGCTCTGCCAATCTTTTACAATACCATGAAGCTTGAGGAAAGCAAGGACCTTCTGATGGAAAAGGAATCAGCAATTTTGCATGAACACAACAAGGCAATCGCATTTTTTATGTGGCTTTTTGGGGGGATTACAGTTGCATGCGCACTTTGGTATAGCGTGCTCCCTACAGATATCGTTAATTCCCTTTTTGACAAGCAGGTCGGCACAATACAGGCAATTAACAACCATGTTTCCGGAAATGTAATTGCAAATCTTGACATTTACATGAAGATTTTGACGAATAACCTGAAAGTCCTTGTTTTCTCCATTTTATTTTCATTTATTTATGGCGCAGGGGCAATTTTCATATTGACATGGAACGCAACCGTCATAGGAGCCGCAATTGGCAATTTCATAAGAACAAATTTAAGCAGCTATACGAGCTCTCTTGGTTTTTTTAATGCCGGCAATTATTTCCATGTAGTATCAATAGGGCTTCTAAGGTACGCACTCCACGGGGTTCCTGAAATTGCTGCTTACTTTTACGGCGGGCTTGCAGGCGGGATTTTATCGGTTGCTTTGATTAGAAGGCATTACAAAACAGAGAAGTTCCAGACAATTATAGTGGATTTTTCAGAATTGGTTTTGATTGCAGTCGGGTTTTTGATTGCCGCAGCTTTTTTGGAAGTTTATGTAACTCCGGTATTGTTTTGAAACAAGCGGGTTTTATCTTGCGATTCTTGCCAAATAATAGCGCTTGCCCCTATCAATAACTTCTAGCTTGAGTCCGGCTTTATTGCATAATGAGCTTAAGAATCTTGAATTAAAGCTTATCCACATGAATTTTTTCCCTTTGGTGTTCTTATAGAATGGATAGAGTTTGGCAACATGATATTTACCTCCAAAAACGTTCCTGCTAGTGGTGATTATCTGCCCGTTTTTCTTTAAAAGTTTGGATAATATTTTAAGCAACTTAGTTGTTTTTGGAACTGTTTCTGCCATTCCTAGTCCATTACTTATCAATAAAATTGTATCAAATTTTTTGGTTGTTTTGAACTTGAAGATATCTGCAACCGTGCAATTGTGTATTTTATTTTTTCTTGCTACCCGGATTGCATCTGAAGATATGTCGATTCCAAAAACTTTTCCATGCTTCATTAGATGAGGTATATATTTTCCAGTGCCGCAACCCACATCCAGGATGTCTCCGTATGATAAATCGACCATTTTCTTTTCGAATCTTGTAAGTGAACGGCTTTTGAGATATTGCCTTAGAGGATGTTCGTGTTTTTCTCCATCTCCCTCAATAAAATAGAACTTATTTTTACTTCCTCTAGAATAATCCAAAAGCGCTTTTCCAAATAGGTCCATTGATTTTTTCATATAAGTTGACACAAAATATAATCAATTCACCCAAACCACCTGTTTAGTCCTTCCTGCTTGTCTTTTTCTTTTCCAAAGACGCCCTCTACCCTGTGCTTTGTTAATTCAAGTGTCTGTTTTAAGTATGGCGGCAGATTGTATTTGTCCGATAATGACATTGCGGGCTCGAGATATTTTATTATTGAGCCCTCTGTTACCGTAAATAACAGCCTGCTCCCGCAGGCGAGGCCTTCTCCTGCAAGCGGCGGCCTTCTGTATTTTTCCGTGCACTTGCTGCACCTAAATTCCTGCTGTGAAAATTTTCTCAGGTTTCCCTTTATGTCTCTTATCAAGTGCTTTTCGATAACTAAACGCGCAACGTCTGCTGCATCGACGGCTCTTATCTTATCAGCCAATTCCATCTGCCCTTTTAGCTTATCTTCCATCGAGGGCAAGGTCTTGTAGGATGAGCATTTGACGCCAATGTTGATGCTGCTGACAGGATGTGTGTAAAATATTGCATCATAAGAATCACCTTCCTTAAGTATGTGGTAAAATTTAGTAACATTGACGTTGTGTGGCATTTCAAATTTATGAGTCGCCTCGTAAAACTCCAATGGATAGCGCGAAGCCGTATCAACATCAAAAATCATGTCATCGACTTCTGATGGAATTATAAGTGAAGTCAGGACTAATGGGGCGTCTTGGGTCGAGCCTCTTGAGTCAGGCAAAAATTTTCTTGAAAAATTAATCAATGCGTCCATTAATAATGTCACAGACGCTTCATCACCATCACAATCTCTTCTTGTTGCTGCGTGAAACAATGGATGTGCGTAAAACCCCTGCGTCTTTGAAAACCCGATAATTCTCCCGACAATCCCTGCAGATGTATGGGGCGCCAGGGCAACAACTAAGTGACCTATCAGTTCTTTTTCGTTTTGGGCATTGTAAAATTTTTTTCCCCCATACATATTTTCAAGCATATCATCAATAAATTTGCTTACAGAAACGAGGATTTTGTCTGCCCCGAGCTCGGGAGCATCTTCGCATCTTGGCAAAATGATATCTTGTGGCATTAACTCCAAAATTTGCCCGGCATCATCAAACTCCTGCCCGTTGATGTCTCTTGAGTAGCCAAGCTCTTTTAGTGTTCTTACATCCGTTCCAATTTCTTTTGGAGTAAAATGTGTTATTGGCAATTGTGTCATGTCGTATCTTGTGGTGCCATCCTTATTTACAGGAACATCATATTTCGCCCTTAGAATTCCCTTCGCAAAGTGCTCTGGTATGTGCGACCTGTTTGATGTTCCCCTAACCCCTTTTATCAAATCTGGATACTGGACCATTCCCAATTTTTTTAAGATGAGTTTGAAATAGCTGTTTAAATCGATTTTCATTTTTTTATACGTGTTTAATTCACCGTGCCTGCACTTGTTTCCTTCAACCATTCCGCATAAATTGCAATAGCTTACTTTTTTTATTTTGTTGTCACATTGCTCACAAACCCCAAATATTGTTTCACGCT
>CAZGTJ010000068.1:0-2824 GCA_964528545.1 uncultured Methanosarcinales archaeon | reverse complement strand
CTTGCAAGCGCTGCAGTAAAACGTCGCAAACTCTGCCTCGACAAATCCTGCCTCTAATGCGCTTTGAAACGACCTTAGTTTTCCGCCCTGGTTCCCTATGGGAAACAGTGTGTGTGGGCTGCCGTCTAATTTTCTTACCTTCGCCTTCTCAGGCCTCCCCATCCTTGCACCTATAAAAACTCCTGCCTTATCCTTTAATTTTAATTTTGAGCCAAAATTTACTATCTCCAGAACATCATCCATCTCTGAATTTTTAAATCTGCCAAGTGAATTTTTATCCTTAAGATTGAAAATTGCGGAGACAATTTCGGCATCATCTTTCTCAATGACCACATACTCATTGTTTACAAGAATATGCGGGACCCCAATCAATTCGAGCACTCTTTTTGAAGAATTATTTGGGAGAACCAGCTTGAAAATCCTTTCTGACTCCTCTTCGATTTTTGCCTGACTCAGCCACTCTAAAAAACTTTCAAATTCTGTTTTTGGAATTGTTTTCCAATAGTAAGTGTAATAAGGATGCAATGGGACACTTAGAAACCTGCTTATTTTTAGTGCCGTTTCAGCATCGGGTCTTTCAAACAGGTGGTTTTTTGTTATTCTTTCAAGTGTTTCCCTTTCAACATTTATAAGTTCCGAGAGTTTTTCATAGTTTATTGAGCCGAAAGTGTCACTCATTGCCTTCTGCACTTCAAGCGACCACCATTCCTCGCAGTATCCTGCTGGAACTAATGCGTGCGCCCTGTTAAAGAAATCCCCGTAGCTAAAAAGTATATCTCCCAAAAACAATATTTCCTTGATCGAGTCTGCATATTGCCTTGCCTTTTGCTCTGTGTCGAGTTTTACTACATTTTCATTTTCAAGCTTTACAATCGGGCCTTCTATCGAGTCGCAAACAGTTACGGCTGTTGCTTTCCCAGGCCTTTCAACTTTAAGCTGGGTGCCTATGCCTATATATTTGTCCAATGCGACCATCGTTGCTGGATGTATCGCTGAGGCGGAATATCCTGAGGTTCTGCACCTTCCGTACCTTAGTCTAAATCCTCCAATTGCAAGAGGGTGTGTCAAAACTGGCCTTCCCGCAACCAAATCCTGGATATAAGTGTAATTGGGGGAGATTCCTTTTTGAGCTGTTTTCGCTTTTGCCTTGATTTCTTTTTGCAAGCTTACAAAATCTCCCAAGAAGTTCCAATGCTCCAGGCCAAAATCTTTTCCCCATTTCTTTAGCTGTGACCAGACTTTCGGGGCCTTTTGGGCAACACATTCCCCGGTGACCAGGCAAACTCCGCTTCTAATCCTGTTTGTTTCTATTCGCTCGACATCCTTGTAATTTGAAACTTCAATTTCCTCGGAAGCATCGCCATCTATTTGGACTGGAAGATGGCTTGCCAAAAATCGTATTTCTCTTTCACTTGGCAAGTACTGCAGATTTGTGATTCTCTCATGATAATCGTAAAGCTCGGTTGCAGTTCTCTTTATTTCTTTTTCAGTTGCATCATATGGCATAAATCCGAGCTGTTTTCTTATGTAGTCTGCGACGACAACGCTTACCGCCCCTGCTGTTCCGCCTGCACTTCTTATTGGACCAGAGTACATCAGTGCAAAATATTCCTTTCCATCCTGTCTCTTTCTTATTTTTAACCCGACGAATCCTTCAAGGGGTGATGCAACAACCCCAAGTGTTAGGTATGCTATTCCAATTCTTATTCCTGTTTCTATTGCTTCTTTTTGATCTGCGAACTCGCAGAATTTTCCAAGCGCAACTTCCAGCGAAATTGACAGTGCAACCCTCCAATCAAGCTTTCCATAGATATTTTCAAGCTCTTTAATTCTTTTTGGAATGCCTTTGCCAACAATTTGTGGGGCTGCAACGCTTACCAGCCCTTCCACCCTTTCTGCCATGTTTTTTGCAAGAGGTATGTTAACAACATCTTCTGGGTCCAATCCTCTTTTTCTTGACTCGCTTGCTATCTTATAAGCCACATCAACCTTATTTAATATGTCCTTCGTGTAGTTTTCATTGTCCATTTTATTGCCCAAACTTCAGTATTTTGACTTCTCTTGTCTGTAAATTAACAATTGGAACCCTACTGGGCTCCGGATTATGGCCCACTTTTTCTTGGAAAGCTGTTTTAGCCTGCCAGCAGCTTCCACAAATCAAGGTTGTGTTTTTGTGGTTGGTTGTTACTGACTTGTGGATGTGTCCGCTAAGGAAAAAATCAGGAACTTTCTCGATTACAAGATGGTCTTTTTTTGTATCTGGTATATATAAAGATGACATATGGGTTGGCGCGAGGTGCCTTCTTTTCATTAGAAATTTCATTATTAAGTCTGCCCTGTCATATCCTCCTTTGTTTCTTAGCGAATCCACTTGTGCGACAAAATAGTCAAACGAATAGCCATGATACATCAAGACATCAAACCCCGGAAAATCTTGTGTTGAATGAACATTCACGTAAGCTGGGTTTGAAACCATAATCACGTTTTTTAAATCCCACAACGGCTTTGCATATTCTTTTGATAAGGGCGGCTGGGGCTCTGAAATTCTCACAGCATCGTGGTTGCCTGGGCAGATAATAAGAGGGATGTGCTGCGGGATTTGCTCAAGCAGCCTTGCACATTCCTTGTATTGGCTATAAATGTCCTTGATATCAAGCTCCTTGTCCTGCTCCGGATAAACACCTACGCCATCAACCAAATCCCCTGCAATAAAGATATATTCGACATTTTTTGCAATGTGCCGTTGCTGCTCATTTCCATGCTCGTGATTAATCCACCTTAGGAATTTTTCGAAATCGCCGGGGAGGAATTTTGAAGATCCGAC
>CAZGTJ010000067.1:0-5989 GCA_964528545.1 uncultured Methanosarcinales archaeon | reverse complement strand
TAAGAAAATGGGAAATGGTTATGGATTGGCAGGTTCTGGCGAACCGCAAGAACAAAGAACAAATTATTTTGCCGGCTTGACTTTTGAAGATGCTGGCCTGCGAGACCTTGTTTCAGGCATAGAATCCGTCCTAGTTTCGGGTCAAGATAGACGCAGGGCAGAAATTCAAGCAAAGGTTGGCGAAGCAATTGATGATGCAGTCAAATACGGTTTAATTACAAAGAGTCACAAACCGAGATGGTTTAAAGGCAGACAATACGAAACATTTCTTAAAAGCCGCCTAGACATTATAAACCGGGAGTACAGACTCGGGATAAAGGTATAATATTTTTTGTTTCATAAATTCTTTTACTACTCTCCAGAATAGAAAGATTTATATATTTGGGGTCCAACGATTTCATTTGAAAAGAATTTAGACTAATTTATGAAAAGGTGATTTTGATGGGATTTTTCAACAAGATTAAAGAAAAACTTGGGACATCTTCTAATACGCAGATGTTTGAGGAGTCGGAAGCAGGATATGTTGAGCTTGAAAAAGAATCCAGCGGGGATGCAAGAGGAAAGCCGATAGTCAGGCCGTTTGTTCTTGAGGAATTTGAGAGCATAAAGCCGATTCTTGACTCGCTGAGGGAAGGAAGGACTATCGCTCTTATCAATATCAGGCCTCTGAAGGACAAGGACCTTGTAGAATTAAAGAGGGCAATCAACAAGCTGAAGAAGACATGCGATGCCATCGGCGGGGATATTGCAGGCTTTGGCGAGAACTGGATTGCAGCAACCCCTGATTTTGCAATGATTTACAGGGGAGCAAAGCCTTCAAAAGGAGCCAAGGCAGAAGGCATGGAAGAAGTTGCAGAATACGACGAATAATTTTTAATTTGCTTTTTCTAAAACTTTCTTCGGAATATTTTTCTAAAATCAAAACTTATAAAAAGAAAAACAATTCTGGATGAAAAATGGCAGAGGAAGATGACCTCAAGGGCGAGGATTTTGAGCACCAAGTGTGCCCGTTATGCCGCGAAAAGGCGTTGGTCCTTACGGAGAAGGATATGGACGTTCCTTATTTTGGAAAAGTTTACTTGTTCTCGATGACGTGCACAAACTGCAAGTACCACAAGGCTGATGTGGAAGCGACTGAGCGGAAAGAGCCGGTAAAGTACGAATTCGAGATATCGTCTGAGGAGGACATGAAAGTCAGGGTTGTCAAATCAAGCGAAGCGACCGTCAAGCTTCCCCATCTTACAACAATAACTCCCGGGCCTGCATCCCAGGGATTTGTGACCAACGTCGAAGGGATTCTTAACAGAGTAAAGTATCAGATCGAATCGGTCAAGGAGATGGAAGAAGACGATGAGGACAAGAAAAAAGCAAAAAACCTGCTAAAGAAAATTACAAGAATAATGTGGGGGCAGGAAAGGCAAAAGCTGATTATTGAGGATCCCTCGGGAAATTCCGCAATAATAAGTGACAAAGCAGCCAAAAGCATTTTGAAAGTTAAAAAAGAATAGTCCCGTGCATCAAAACCTTTTTATTGTGCATCAAAATATTTCTTCTCATGAAAGTCGCGGTGTATTACAACAACAAAGATGTGAGAATTGAAAGTAGAAAAGTCCCTGAAATAAACGACGATGAAATCCTTGTCAAAATTATTGCGTCAGGCATTTGCGGTTCTGATGTTATGGAATGGTACAGAATAAAAAAAGCTCCAGTCATTTTGGGGCATGAAATCAGCGGGACTGTCGAAAAAGCCGGAAAAAATGTCGGTGACTACAAAATCGGCGATAGGGTTTTTGTTTCTCACCATGTGCCCTGCATGAAATGCAATTACTGTAAAAATGATTACCATACGGCGTGCGAAGCGCTGCATAAAACAAACTTTGACCCGGGAGGATTTTCCCAATTTGTGAGAATTCCTAAAATAAATCTTGATTTTGGAACATTCAAGCTGCCAAAAAACATGACATTTGAGGAAGGAACTTTTATCGAGCCGCTAGGATGCGTTTTGCGGGGGCAAAGGCTCGCAAATCTGAAGCAAAATCAGGCTGTCCTTGTGATGGGGAGCGGAATTGCAGGACTGCTGCACATAAACGCGGCGAAAGCAAAGAACGTGCGAAAAATAATTGCAGTCGACATAGTTGATTTTCGCTTGGACTCTGCAAAAAAATTCGGAGCGCATCACGTGATAAATGCCGGAGAAGACGTTCTTTCAAAAATAAAAGAGCTAAATAACGGGAGACTTGCTGATTTGGTCATTGTGTGCACCGGAGCTTTGTCCGCGTGCAAACAGGCGCTAAAATGCGTTGACAAAGGAGGGACGATTTTATTTTTCGCGGTTCCGAGGCCTGACGAAATTTTTGATGTCCCGATAAACGACTTTTGGAAAAATGAAATAAAGGTGATGACTTCTTACGCGGCTGCGCCAAGGGATTTGAAGGACTCGATCGAGTTGATCAGCTCGGGAAAAATGAATTTAAGGGAGATGGTGACTCATAAACTAAATTTTGACGAGATACGGGGGGGCTTCTTGCTTGTTTCAGAGGCAAGGGACTCGATTAAAGTCATTGTGTACCCAAATAACAGCAGGTGATATTATGGAACAGGGAGAAGGAAAGATGCTCTTGGAGCAAATAAGAAGCATAAGCCAGGACGTGCTCGACAATTTAAAGGAAATCGACCGAGCTCTTGATGACCTGACAACAAAAATGAGAGAAGGGACAGAACTTGACAAGGAGGAGTGGATTAATGCAATCAATCAGATGCGAATCAAAATCAGCGGAATGGAGAAAGAGGATTCGGAAGAGATTGAAGATGAAATTATCCTTGAAAACATGATTGAGAAGCTCGATAATCTGATCAAGATAACCTTGGGGTAAAAAGCAGATTAGGAAAATATTTACGCAATCATTTAAACAAAGTTCTGCCTTCTTGCGGCGGATAGTTTTGACAGTCCGAGTTCAACAGCCTCAAAACTTCTTTCCCACAAAAATAAAGCCGCCGCTCCTGAATTTTTTTAATTTTCCTTTGTAGAAACCATCCTGCTTCGCATTGAGGAAAAATTCCTTTTCTACCCTAAGGTTTGCTTTTTTAAACATCTCCCTTAATTCATCCAGTGTAAACATGTGCTGGTAAGTGAATCCAATTGACTCATGCTCATAAAAATAATCGCCCGGCTCGGCTTCTTTGCGGGGGAAAACCCAGTTTTGAAGGGTCCACATTATGTTTCTTCCGTTAAAAATATCGCCAAAAGTGTTGTGGGCATGCATGACCAATGTTCCGCCTTTTTTCAGGATTCTTGAGAGCTCTTTTATTGCCCGCTTCCTTTTGTCGCTTCCCGGTATAGAGCCAAGGGAATTATACATGATTATGATGTAGTCAAAAAAATTATCCTTGATTTTGGGCAAATTGGCTATATCGTAATTAAGCAAAGTCGCTTTTAGGTTTTCTTTTTTGAGGTCTTTTTTCATCATTTCAACCATGTGCGGATTAAAGTCATTTCCGTAGACGTCAAATCCTTTTTTTGCAAAATAGATTACATGACGCCCTCTCCCGGCAGCTGGGTCGAATATTTTTCCCTTTTCCTTTATCAATGAATTGAGAATTGAAGTATCCAGTTTAAACATGCCCTTGAACTCGGCCTCATTCTCGTAATAGCGCTTGGCATATTCCCTATTGAATCGCTCGGCGTCAACTGCTTTCCTCATATCCGACATAAAATTGAGGTGTCTTTTTCGATTTATAAATCTTGAGAAACTATATTATTGCAGCCTGTAATTTTCAAGCTGACCTATTTTTATAAGCGCCCCAATAACATCATATGAATTGCCAACAAAATCCTGTTTCATGAGGGTAATTGGTTCTGATTTTGGATAGGTTACTTGGGCGTGGAATTCAATTCCGGAGCTTTTATTATCACTTTTCATGAAATGGAAAGCAACCTAATTATTCCAATCACTGCATTCCTGACTTTATGTTTTATGTAAAAAACGTAAAGTTTTTATTGTCATTTGAAAATAGTTAAATTTATGGTCAACCTCTCCAAATACACGTGCACAAGATGCAAGAAGGAATTTGATTTCGAGCAAATCAAGTACGATAGGAGAAGAAACATCGTCTGTGTTTCCTGCCTTCCCAATCTAAAAAAGATTGAGGCAAAAGAAGACGAGCAGATTCAAAAAAAAGAAGAAAGAAAGATTGACAAGTTTGAATGCCTTGAATGCAGATTCAAGTTCAAGGTAAGAAGGGATTCCCAGCAATCATTTAAATGCCCTTACTGCGGCAAAACAAAGCTTATGGGAATCCGAAAGTATAAGGACGAGAATGACTTGATTAACGACGCCATGGATCCAAGGTTTGATTATTGATATCCGGTGCACGGTATTTTCTGAAATGAAACATTATCCGGCATTTTTTCCTGAGTTTCATGGAGGTAAATCACATTGCCATCACTCATTAAAAGGAAATTCACCCCACACTTTCGTATATTGAACGCAACTTGCCCGGCTTTTGGTTTTATTTCATATTCCAGCCTTGTGTCGTCGGCTGGTGCAATTATATACTCCAAACCGCACAATTCTTTTGGAGTGTAATCCATCACGGACATTGCCCACTCTTTGTCAAAATACCGCGATGCAACTTTTAGAAAAATTGGCTTACTTCCTTCTGAGGTGAGGACGCGGATTCCCGCTTCTCTTGCCCTCTCAAAAACCCCCATTGCAGTGACTTCAAGTTTGCTCATTTTGGAAATAAGGTTAATAACCTAGCAATAGTTACTATCTTTATAATAATCTTTTGCCTGTGGAAGTCTTAGACATCAGAATTCCGCCTTGTCTTTGGTATACAGTTTTTGATGTTTCTGCTCTCAAAAATAATTCCGAATTATTTTCATTATAGACAATAATCAAAATATCTTATTTTTAAAATAGTATATTAGTATACTAAAACGTAACATTTATATACTAGTTCCTTTATAAAAACACTCCATACATACTAATATTAACAAAAAATAGCTTAAAAAGTTGAGGTGAAAAAATGGGAATGGATTTTGTGATTGAAAGTGCGCTTAAGCAGCAGGTCGCTACAAATGACGATTTGCAAGTAGGACACGCTAACATTAAGGTCATCGGATGCGGTGGAGGAGGCTCAAACATGGTGAGCTGGCTCTACAAGAAAGGCATCAGAGGAGCTGAAATTATTGCATGCAACACTGACAAGCAGCATTTGGAAATTACTGAAGCTGACAAAAGATTCCTAATCGGAAAAGAGCTTACAAGAGGTCTTGGAGCAGGAGGCTTTCCGGACAAGGGAGCAAAGGCAGCTCAAGAAGCAATTCAGGAAATTAAAGATGCCCTGAAGGGTTCTGACATGGTATTTGTCTGCGCAGGAATGGGCGGAGGAACAGGCACTGGTTCTTCTCCGGTTGTTGCCAGAGTCGCTAAGGAGGCAGGCGCTATCGTAATCGGAACAGTTACTATGCCATTCAAGATTGAGAGGGCAAGAATTGACAAGGCAGAATTCGGATTACAGCAGCTAAGGCAGACCAGCGATACAGTCATCGTAATCGACAACAACAGGCTAGTAAACATAGCTGGAAATCTTCCAGTTCAACAGGCATTTGCAGTGGCAAACGAGCTTGTGTCAACAATGATCCGTGGAATTGTTGAGACAATCGCTGTTCCATCGTTAGTTAACCTGGATTATGCAGACGTCAAGGCAATAATGCAGGATGGCGGAGTTGCGGCAATCGGTGTTGGAGTGTCTGACACGACAAATAGAGTGGAAGAAGCTGTCAAGGGCGCTCTTTCAAATCCATTGCTGGAGATAAGCTACAAAGGAGCAACAGGCGCTTTGATCCACATTGAAGGCGGGCCTGACATGACACTTGATGAGGTAAACAGGGTAGGCGAACTTGTCACAGAATCGCTTGACCAGGATGCCAACGTCATCTGGGGAGCAAGAGTCTCTGAGCAGATGAAAGGCAAGCTTGCTGTCA
>CAZGTJ010000066.1:4943-6049 GCA_964528545.1 uncultured Methanosarcinales archaeon | reverse complement strand
TTGTGGGTGAGTGTGCCGTCGCGGCTTAGCCTGTGGCAGCCGCACGCGCAGCTTTCAAGCATTTTTTTGCTTATGACCTCGGTGTGCAGGATTTTTTGCTCTTCATGAATGGACTCGGTGACGTCCTTGCCGATTGATACAAAATGAGTTATTCTATCATTCGCATCTTTTACGGGAGTTATCGTTTTTTTTTCGTAGAATAATCTTCCGTTTTTCTTTCTGTTGATCACAACTCCCCTAAAGGCCCTGCCGGACAATATCGTCTTCCACATGCTTCAGTAGAAAGCTCCGGTGTGCCTGTCAGATTTGAGCAGGCTTGGCTTTTTTCCTATTGCCTCATTTTCCTTGTATCCGGTTTGCTCTTCAAAGGATTTGTTCACGTACTCTATTATTCCGTCCCTGTTGGTTATGAAAACAATATCTCCCGTCTGCTCGACGGCGCTCGACAATTTCTTGAGCTTTTCCTCCATTGCTTTTGATTCCGTTACGTCATTGATGATCAGGATTACAGACATCGTCTTATCGGGCTTGACTAACTGGGCAGCCTTTATGTCGAGAAAATTGTAGAATTTATCCTCAATTCCAATTTCCGATGTTTTTGCATCCCCCTCGATCACCCTTGAAATCTGCTTTAGCTTGAGGGGGTTTTCAAGATTCAGCACGCTCTCGTAAAATTTTTTGTTGTATTGCTCCCCGTATCTTGCGATCATTGCATCATTCATAAATTCTATGCTATAGTCACCGCCGATGATAATCACTCCCTCCGGCATATGGGAAACAAGGCTTAGCAGAAGATTTTCCAAGTAAGTTCTATGTTCTGGCGAAGAGTTTACGATAGTTTGAAGAGGGGCATTGTCGATAAACCAAACCTTAGCCGCGGCAAATTTCTTGTAGTAGAGAAGCCCGTGGGCTTGCATAAATGAAAGGTATTTTGACAAAGTATGCCTTTCGATGCCCGCCTTTTTTTCTATCTCTGTTATGGCCGCGCCATTTGAGCCGATGTCAGAAATCGCTTCGAGAATTTTTTCCTTGACTTCTTTCTTTACTTTCATGGGGTTGGACTGACTTTGGCATTTTTAAATGTTTCCACATTTGGCAACCAAATG
>CAZGTJ010000066.1:1844-4933 GCA_964528545.1 uncultured Methanosarcinales archaeon | reverse complement strand
AGAGTTGGTGGAAATAGCAATGCGCTCGAAAAATGGAAAGACGGAAAAAATATTTGTGCAGATGGCGTCAATCAATTTTGATGATGTTGCCTGCGAGATATCAATGAAGTGACGCGCTCGGGCATTGCGAGGTTTGTTTAGGGCGATTCTTATCAATGGATGCATGCTACTGATAAGTCTAAAAATGGCGAGGGGATAAAGATGATGTATGTAATAAAAAACTCAGGGAAAAAGGAAAGGTTTGATTTGGAAAAAGTCAGGAATTCCATAAGTAAGGCAGTCATAGATGCGGGCTTGTCGGCTGATCGGATGAAAAATAGCATAGAGCGTGTTACAAAAAATGTCTATGCGATGGCGAAGAGCAAGGCGACAATCACAACAAAGGAGGTTAGGAACAGGATACTGAGCGATTTTGATAAAATAAACAAGCGGGTATCAAATGCATGGAGAAAGTTCGAAAAAAAATACCAGAAAATTGCTCAAAGAAAAGCAGTTTATGCATGGTGAAAAAAATGGCACAAAACACCGTGAGAGGAGTTGAAAAGAGCCTGCAGAAGCTTAATGAATGGCTGAATGAAATTGAAAAAGAGCTGGGCTTAAGGGGCAGACAGGAGGCGTATGATGTGTTGAGGTCTGTGCTCCACACGCTGAGGGACAGGCTGCCGCCTGCAGAAGTTTCTGATTTTGCGGCAGAACTGCCGCTCGTAATCAAGGGAATTTATTATGATGGGTGGAATCCCGCGAAAAACCCCCAGAAAATGGACAGGTTTGAGTTCCTGAGAAAAGTGCACTCTCACTTCAGGTACAGCATTGGTGTCGATCCTGAAAAAATGGTTCATGCAGTGTTCAAGACCATACATCATCACATTCCTAACGGGGAAATGAAAGACGTAAAGGGAGCTTTACCCAAAAATCTTGCGCAGCTGATTGAGGCTTAAGCTTCTGGTTTGAAAATATTGAGCTAGCGTTAGCTATGGAGGTAATAAAAATGATTGCAAAAAGAAACTTGGCAGTTTGGGACAAGGAGTTTGCAGGGGCAAACGAGATGGTGAAATTGTTCAGGGACTTTTTCAGGGAAGAGCCTTTTTGGAGCAACAGGCCGTTGTTTCCGCATTTGCCGCTGGAAAAGGAATTGGCATTGATTAATTACGTCGAGCCGCTAACCGACGTTGCGGAAACTGAAAGGGAAATTGTTGCAAAAATAGAAATTCCAGGCGTGGAAAAAGAGGACATCAAAATTAATGCAACTGAAGACGGCATAGAAATCAGTGCAGAAAAGAAGGACGAGATAAAGGAAGAAGACAAGAAAAAAGGGCGCTATAGGATAGAAAGGAGCTATTCCGGATTTTACCGGTATTTTTCATTGCCCGAAAATGCGGACTCCGGCAAGATTGAAGCGAACTACAAAAACGGAATTTTGGAGCTGAAAATTCCAAAGATTGGAAAGGAGGCAAAAAAAAGCAAGGAAGTCAAGGTGAAATAAGAATGGAGCAAGCAATGAAATTTTCCTTATTTGGAAGGAAATATTATGTGCATCAGAATGTTGGAGGACTTGACAGTGCTATAAGGATACTTCTCGGAGTTGTAATAGTGGGGATTGGAATTTATAATGAAAGATGGGGGGTGTTGATTGGATTTATCCCATTTTTAACGGGGATTGCTAGGTGGTGCCCGATATACGAGATTTTTGGTATTGGCATGGGGGTAAAAAATGACTGCATCGCTTGAGCTAATACTGGAATTTTTGGAAGAGGGGGACAGAAACAGGCTTGCTGAAATGATTAGGGCTTCTGACGCAAAAGCCGACTCTGAACTAGGAATGGAAAGTACCGTGGCTATAAATGATGATAGGAGTTACTCAGTTATGCAGAGATTTTCAAAAATTGCGGAACAGGGACTGGCATATTATGGAAGGCATGAAAAGGATAAAGGACCCCAAGTTGTTGCAAGGCTTGGCCAGTTTTGGACTGCTATTGGGGATTATTATGCCAAACTTGCTGAAGGAGAGCCTGCTGCAGATTCACGCACCTTGCCAAGATTCAGGCAAAAATCACTTGCATGTTATTTTGAAGCTTGGAACACCTTCCTGGATGCAGATTATCATGAAGCCTCTGCAAGGGAACTGGTTGGAAGAGTTCCCGAACTGCTGAAAATCAAGACAGTCTGGGAGCATGACCAGCATCCTGCAAATTTCGAATATGCAAAACAGTTTCATGGGTGAAAAATGAAAAAGGCAGCAATTTTGATTCCAATTTTTATTGCATTATTTTCAAGTTTTGTTTACGCTGATTTGAAGTACACGGAAGCCCAAATGCTCATAGAGTCAAAGACCCCATGCAGCAGCCTTTCAGATGACCAGCTTGCAGCCATCGGAGAATATTACATGGACAAATTATACTATGGCAACGGACGCGAGTTTGTGTACAGAAGAATTGGGGATGACCCTGAAAGCCTGCGCTTTGCGCAAATTGAGATGGCAAGAAAGGAATATTGCAGCAGCGTAAATGAAACAACTTTCATGCAGCGCATGGATGAGATTATGAGAAATTTTTACGGGCCTTATTATGTTGACGGTTATGCAATGGCCCCTTACAACAACCCAAGCTTGTACTTTGAAACTATTGCATGGATTGTCATGGCATTTGCTGCGATTTTTATTATCTATTGGCTGCTCAAAAGCCACAGGAAAAATTCACTGGAAATCCTGCACGAAAGATACGAAAAAGGCGAAATATCCAAAAACCAATTTTATAGAATGAGAAGGGAGATGATTTAGGATGGAACCATGCCAGGAGCCTATGTGCAATGAGCCTGCAACGCAGGAGTGGAAAGGTACGAAGCTGTGCAAGTTTCATTTTTTTGATTATGTGGACTGGGGGGCATTTACTATAGAATCCGTCCCGAACCGAGGATGAAAATGAAAAATGCAGCTCATGCTTTACGGGGAAAATGCGCAGATGATGACTGCGATAAGCAGGGGATATTTGTCTGGGACAACAGAAAATACTGCAAAGAGCATCATTTGATGCGCTACAGGAGCGAAGTCGAAGGCCATATCGCAAGAATGTCTTAAGCGAGGAAGAATGAGA
>CAZGTJ010000066.1:0-1834 GCA_964528545.1 uncultured Methanosarcinales archaeon | reverse complement strand
CGAAGAAGGCGGATGCTACAAGACTGCAATGTACGAATGGAATGACCTGCTTTTGTGCAGAAATCACTACATAAAGCATTGCAAGGAGGAAGACGATTTGCTTGCAGGCAGAATTACGTGAGGCGGGAAAATGAGAAAATGCCAAGCACCTGGATGCAGGGATGTTGCGGTTACGGAATGGGACGGAGCTCTTTTGTGCGATGAACATTATTACGAGTTCAGGAACAAGTACAAGAGCGAATGGGATGAAGTGCTGGAAAGACGCCATGGTGCGTAAACATGGAGCAATACAAGAAGGAAATAAAGCTAAAGCATGCAGAAGCTGTGGTTAAGGCGAAGGAAAAGCTAATTGCTCATGGATTTGAGATAATTCCCGGGGCAGAGCATAAGGAGCTGGTAAAGCACGTGCTTGACATTAGCTATGGTAATTTCAGAGAGACGCATGCGATAACGCCGATTTATGCCTGTATGCCGCTGAATACAGAATATGGCCATGATCTGATGATTTTGTGCAAGCTTATTGTTTATACAAGCAATGACCAGACTTTTGTGACTTTGGAGAGGCCGACGCCTCCGCATCCGGAAATTGAAAATGCGGAAATCAAGGCGATTGCTGCGCATATCGGGCATAAATTGAAGCAAATTATTGACGAGATGATTCAAAATGACAACTAGAGAGGAAATTTTGCTTTTGGTGCTGCTTGCAGGAGCTTTAATCGTTGCATTAGTGTTTCTTATAATTTGGGGATTGAAGTATGTTATAACAAAGCCCATCGAGAAGATGTTGAAACAAAAATATACCAGGGGAGAGCTAAGCAAGGAGCAATTTGAAGACTTAAGAAAGTATGTGTGGCGGGACCATGGAAAAGTGCAATGAGCCGTACTGCGATAGTGAAGCAACCCATAATTGGAACGGAATAAAAGTTTGCATAGAGCATTATTTCATGTACGCTGAATGGGAAGATGCGTGCTTGAGGGCGGCAAATGCGTAGGTGGCAAAATGGGCGCAACAAACGTAAAATCAGTTGCTGAATATTACAATGATTTCAGGAGATAATCAATGAAAAATTTGCAAGAGGAAAAATAGGCCTTAAGGAATACCACGCGATGCTTCACGATTATTGGTGGCATCACCAAAGGATTTAGGAAGAGATGTGGCGAGGCGATTGAAATGAAAAATGCAAAAAATGAAATTGGGCCAATGCACCTGTTTGGCGAAGTTTCAAAAATTCTGCTTGCATTGGTTGTTGGATTCCTCGTTATGAATGCTGCTGAGAGGAATTCCCCTGCAGAAGTTTTTGGATATTACTTGGTCATTATTGTTTTGATATATTCGCTGGTCCTGGAAAAAGAGCCGAAAGCAATAATCAGGCACGCTTTCGAAGGGCATAATTTGGAGAAAAATAATATCGCTTGGTGTTTGAGGAAAAATGAAAATTCCAGGAATTTTTGACAAGGGCACGAGATGGGACATGTTCCATCTGTTAATCGTGATAGCCGCAATGATAATATTTTATGGACTTGCAAGCCTGCTCAATGAAGATTTCAAACTGGTTTTGTTCTTTTTGTTTTCTATGATTTTCATTTCAACGGCTCAAATCGTGTACGACATCATTGAAATCAGGCACACAAGGCAGAATAGCTCAAGACGGGAGCATACAACCCTCAAAGGGATATGGCGGTGGCAGCATGGAAGAGTGTGAAGAGCCGGGGTGTAGGGAAACAGCAACAAGAGACTGGCACGGAAGGAGGGTCTGCAGCGACCATTATGACATGTACAGAGACAGGTGGAATGACTTGATACTTGGCAAATACCAAAACAATGCATGAAGGG
>CAZGTJ010000065.1:0-6178 GCA_964528545.1 uncultured Methanosarcinales archaeon | reverse complement strand
AAAAGACGGGAAATCATTTACATTATAAAACATGTGCAACCATCCTATCATCATTATTATTAGCATTGTTTTTAGATACAGGTGCTTTTTGTTTTTGCCCAATGGGAAGTAAACATAGCTTGTGAGCCAGCTAACAACAGTTGCCTGCCAGTTCTGCCAAAGTCTTGTCAAGTTGGGCTGAAGCAATGGTATTCTCGGAAAATTTTCGCTAACCTTAAGCCCCATTAGGGCAGAAATTCCGATAACTATGTCTATATCTGCAGACAGCAAAAGAAACAGCCTTATAACGCCAATATATGCTGTTAGCAAAACCCATCTTAAAATTTCTGGATAAGAAAACTGAACAACCGGTATTTTCGAGATCAAATAGACAACAAATATATATTTTGTAATTCCAATTAAAATCCTTACCATTCCAAATTCCACATCGGGCTTTGGATTTTCACTTATTATGTTGCCTATTCTTTCAATTGGTCCATGGCTGAACGAGGGAAAATAGAACAAATACGCCAAATAATCCTTCAAGTCTGATTTCTTTATAGAACCCTGGCTTACATCCACATAATAATGAATTGTCCTGAACATTGACCAATACGCTGCAAATGAATAGTACGCAGAATAAACTCCAGTAATTTTGTAAACTATCACAGTTGACAAAAGCATAAATATTTCTGTTAGCCAAAACAAGATGCTTCTTGCTCTAAATTCGAAATTCGAGCACAAATAAAGTATTAGAAATATTATTGTGAAAAGGATTAGATGGAAAATTGCCGAGGAGAAGATAGAGAACAGTATGCTGCCTGCTATCAGTAATTTTAGTTTATGGATTCGCGGAGCGAAATTATAAATCAATGCGAACAAAATTCCAAAAACAAGAAGGAAGCCTGTATTAACATAAGGTCCGAAAATTGTACTAACATAAGGTTCCAAAATTCCTACAAGAAAATTATTTTCTGCTAGCAGCAAATCAATCACTTTGGAAAATAATTAATTTCAGGAACCGTACCAGTGCCAGGATTTTTGAGCACAAATATTAGCACAAGTACAATTATAATAGCTGCGGCGGCAATAATAATCCAGTTGTCCTTGAAAAAATTTTTCTTTTCATGTGGCTGGACTTGGTCCATGTTTATATTCTACCTCTTCTCAAGCTTTTTCTTTGTTATATTTATAATTTTTGATATTGTATCTACTCCGTAAATGTCATTGGCAGTAAACTTTATTTTAAGAGCATTTTCAATTTCGGACACAACCATCAAATTGTTGAACGAATCCCACTCCTGGACATCCTTTAGGTTCTTATGATGGTCTACATTGTTTATGTCTAGTTGCATCACTTCTAAAATTATTTTTCTTACTTTGTTTTGTATATCATCCATTGAAATCCAACCTTATCCAGTCCACATTTTTGATTTCTTTCTTTGAATTGTCCAGCCACCACAACCCGTTCTTAAACTCAAATCCAAACTCCTTGTAAAAGTTTTCAACAGGAGTATTTTTTGGTGTCCTTATGTATTCTCCGCATATAATTTTTTTTGATGGTAGATCTTCAATACACTTTTTAAGAAAAACATTTTCAACACCCCTTGACATTGCTCTGCAACTGAGCAAAAAGGTATCTACAAACCAATTTCTTTCATCTTGTCTAAAAATTAGTACCCCAATTATTCCAAATTCTCCAAATTTGTCTGCCAAGGAAACTGCATAACCCCTGTACATGCTATTCTCCATTAATCTCTTTACCTCTTCTTTTGAGTAACGCATTGTCCTTAAGTTGAATTGGTTTGTTTTATTTATCAATTGGGTAACCCTTTCAATATTTTCTTCATTGAATTTTTCTATACAGACTACCATACCTAGGTCAAATAGGTAGTCATTGAGATTTGTAAATTGCTTTTTTAACTCGTCCCTTCCCATTTCTTCAAGATACATTTTAGTTCTCTTTAAGTCTTCTCCGCTTAAATTAAGGACATCGAAAAACCTTATTGACTTGAGCACTTCGGGAAGCTCAGCTATGTCTTCGGGAAAGTCGATGACAGTTACTTGAGGAAACTTTCGTTTTATTGATATTCTTTCTACCGGATTATCGTCAAGAACTACGATGCTGTCAAGACCTATGTTGAGCTCGCTGCTTATATCGACTAAATTTAGCGCTTTGTCGTTCCAGTTGCATTTTATCACAGCGAAATTCTCCTTTTTCAAAACCATCCCATGATGGCTAAAGACTGGCTCCACATCTTCTATATTGTTTTTTGAATTTATTGCAAGTATGACGCCATTTTTGTTTAGGTCAAGGATAATCTTTTGTATATCTGAATAAATCTTCCCTGTTTCATTATCCCCCAACTTAATGCCGCCTACCCCTTCTTCTCCAATCACCCCTCCCCACAAAGTGTTATCCAGATCAACAGCAAGACATTTTTTGATTTTTCCATAGTACGATGCAATTAAAGAAGCAAGTTCTCGGCAGAGTACCGGGGACATTTCGTTTGATATATACAGTTTCCCGATATACCAGTATTTTTCATCTCTTAAATTTTTCTTTCCATAATAAGAAGCAAAATCCTCAAAATCAAATATAGTTAGGTTATGGAGTTCTTTTTTTAATACAAAAATCATTTTATTTGCCTCATTGACAAGATTCCTTACCCCTTCCTCGGAATTTGGATCCCTAAATCCTAAAGGAGAGTAATGCGGAATCGCTAAATTCATCAAAACGATATGCGCTTTTGTTTGCTTTAAAGAAAGTAGTGCGCTTTTTAGGTATGCAATTTTTGATTCAATTATTGAAATCTTTTCCTTGTGGGAAATTTTATTGTAAACAATATCCAAGAAAGTTTCCGTATCAAGAAAAATCACTATAATATCTGGATCTACACTCCTTATTTTGCTTTGTGGGTTTAGGAGCGCTTGCATATATTGGTCATATTCGCCTAAAGTTATTTCAGGTAAAAACCCTTTCTGTACAAGGGAAACCCACATCGGCTCTTTTAAGTTACTTAGCGTATAAGAACCAACTAATGCGACATTCAATTTTTTATTTCCTTCAATCAGGCCGTTTTTTCCCCCTATCACTCTTCTTATTTTGATACATTCTGAGTAGCTTGGTTTTAAGTCATAAAGCGTAGCTCTAAGCCACTCGGGGTCATCCATCTGTAGTATTTTTTCAATAAGTTCCATTTTACATTACAGCTCCACCGCAAATCTGAAGATTTATTCCAGTTATGTTTGCAGCATTCTCAGAGGCAAGAAAAACAACAGCGTTTGCAACATCATCTGGAGTTGAAAGCTTCCCAAGAGGAGTAATACTTTTAGTAATTTCAATGGCCTTTGGAGGTATATCCTTCAAAAATTTTGTTTCAACCATCCCCGGAGAGATTGCATTCACTCTTATATTTTTGGAAGCGTACTCTATAGCAAGGCATTTTGTCAGTCCGAGCAATGCATATTTTGAACACACATAATCTGAAAGTCCATTTGGGGGTGTGGAAATTACAGCTTGCGATAATATGTTAATTATGCAACCACTTCTATTTTCTGGCATTTTTGTTAACACCTGCTTACAGCAATTCACAGATCCAATATAATCAGTTTTGATGTGATCCATAAAATCCTGAACGCTTTTTTGATTAAATTTGGCTAGTTTTATAGTCATAGCAGCATTGTTTACAAGCAAATCAACCCTGCTATGCTTCTCAAAGATTTCTGCAAATACCTGCCTGACATCATTTTCATCCGAAACATCGCATTTCATAATTTCGCAATTAATCTCTTTTTTGAGATTTTCAGCGCTTTCCTGATTCTTATTATAAATTACAATAGTTTTATAATTTTCCTTGCAAAGTGCCTTTGTTATGGCGGAGCCTATTCCACCCGCGCCTCCTGTTACTACAGCAACTTTCATTTGAGCACCTTCACTATTATCTCTCCCCTCATAACCTCTTTATTATCCTGATTTAAAATTTTCGTTTCGATAAAGAGCAAATTTCCAAACTCCTTTTTATCCTTAACCTCTCCAGTTATTGTTAATTCATCCCCTACAAACAAGGGACTAAGAAATTTGCTGGTTTCCTTTACAAGAAGCGAATATTTCCCTGGCAAATACATTCCAGCTAAGGTTGAATGCAATACACTGCCGAGCATTCCAAACGCCACACATTTATCGTATCCCATGGATTTTGCATAAGCATCGTCAAGATGCAAGGGGTTTTTATCCCCACTTATTTCTGAAAAGATACGCATATCTTTATCTGTAATTTTTTTTGAAAATGATGCCTTAAACCCAACCTTAAGCCCATTGAAAGTAAAGGAGTTCAATCAAACCACCATTAAGTTATTTCAATCTTATTTATAAATCTAATGGACTTCGTATGCTTAATTAACCAAATTTTTAAATACAGGGCTTTTAAAGTGAAGACCATGGAAAGAAAAGTGCTTGTTTTAACATCAACATTTCCCAGATGGAAAAATGACACAACGCCTACCTTTGTGTATGAGTTAAGCAACCGGCTCGGCCAGACAAACAAGATGACAATTCTTGCGCCGCACGCCCACAAGGCAAAGTTCCACGAAAAAATGGAAAATCTCGATGTCTACAGGTTCCAGTATTTTTTTCCTAACTCAATCCAAAAAGTAGCGTATGGGGCGGGGATCATTCCAAACGTTAAGTCAAGCTTTCTAGCAAAGATACAGCTGCCATTTTTTCTATTTGCAGAGATGGTATACTCAAATTTGCTGGTTATAAAAACAAAGCCTGATGTGATTCATGCACACTGGATGATTCCTCAAGGCTTTGTCGGAGCGATACTAAAGAAGCTTTACAGAAAGCCATTAATAATTACAATTCACGGGAGTGATTTATTCCCCCTTAAGAATCCTTTATTCAAGCTTATGCAAAAATTCGCCCTTAATCAATGCGATATCTGCACTGTAAACAGTAAAGCAACCTATAATGAAACTGTAAAGAGGTTTCCAGGAGCAGAAAACAAGCTCATAATACGCTCCATGGGGGTTGATACAAAAAAACTCAGAAAGAAGCCAAAGAAAAACCAAAAAATGAAATTAATACTGTTTGTGGGGAGATTAAATGAGCAAAAAGGAGTTGAATACCTTATTAGGGCAATGCAAAAAATAAAAAAGCAAGTAAAAAATGCAAACCTGCTTATTATCGGGGAAGGGGAGTATAAAAATTATCTTGAGAACCTTGCGGAAGAGCTAAATATAATAAACTCTGTTGATTTTGCAGGGGCTTTGCCGTTTGAATCCATAATTTATTATTATAATGCTGCGGATGTTTTTGTCTTGCCATCAGTCACAAGCAAAACGGGAACTGAAGGGTTCGGGCTTGTATTGCTTGAGGCAATGGCGGCTGCTGTGCCGGTTGTCGGGACAAATTCCGGAGGAATCCCTTACATAATAAAAAACAGAGAAAACGGATTGCTTGTCAAGGAAAGAGACGAGAGTGAGCTTGCAGGTGCGGTAATCGAATTACTAAAGAACAAAAAACTGGCAAACAAACTGAGAAAAAACGGCCTATTGTTTGTGAACAAGCATTTTTCATGGGATAATGTAGCGCAAAAATTCAATGATTTTTATGATATGGTAACCTAAGATGCCATCAGCAAAACTAAAGCTCAAACTGCTTTTGTACAGGATTTTGTCAACTAAACCGGGGAACGCCCTGTTGAATCTGTTCTCTTTTGGAATTTCTGTCAGAAATTTAAAAAAGCAAACTGCAAAATCCAAGGACAACAATTTCTATGTTGCAATTACCATAGACACAGAGTCCGGATACGTCGATAAGGATGAAAGGAGAGTCTGGCAGAAAGAAAATCCAAAGGCATTTATCGGGTTTTACAAGGGAATTGAAAATTGGAGAATATTGCTCAATAAATATAAGGTAAATGCAACTTTTTTTACGTCATCGCAGTGCTTTGACGCAAAAGGAGGAGAAAAAAAGAAAATAATGGGCCAATTAAAGTCGTTAGTCGAGGAAAATCACGAAATTGGGCTTCATGTCCACCCTGATTCGGAATTAATTCTGCAAAAAATATTGAAACAGAAATTTGAATATACAAGTGCAAGATATTATGATTATGAAACAAAGAAGAAAATCCTAACGACCAACAAAGGATTATTATTAAAAAACATTTCATCATTGAAAAATAAAGTCGACTCA
>CAZGTJ010000064.1:6071-6286 GCA_964528545.1 uncultured Methanosarcinales archaeon | reverse complement strand
TGTGGGATGGGAGCACTGGGGCTATTTTGACCAGGGCTTTTATGATGCGGGCGAAATCCAGAATTTTGGCATCGTCACTAGTATTGACAATTCTTACGATGGTGTTGAGGCGAAAAATGCCGCAGCGGTGGATGTTAATGGAAGACCAGCTGGAGGAGAGGACAAAGATTATGGTAATCTTCTTGGGCCTCTGAGTGCATACTTCAGTAGTTTGT
>CAZGTJ010000064.1:0-6061 GCA_964528545.1 uncultured Methanosarcinales archaeon | reverse complement strand
GACAACCTAATCGCGCAGACAAGCCCTCCAAGCGATTCAGTACCTCCCTTGATCTCAAATATCCAACTATCTGTTTTTGGAACCACAGTCTATATTTCTTGGGACACAAACGAGCAGGCCACAAGCCAGATAGAATATGGTAAAACAATTTCTTACGGCTCTTTCACCCAGCTCGATTCAACCTATAAAACAAAGCACAACGTAACTTTAAAGGCACTCCTGCCCACAACACAATACTACTTCAAAGTTCATTCGAAAGACAGCGCGGGAAATTTAGTGTCATCAACTGACATGGTTTTCACGACGGAAACAAGCTGCACAGTTGCAGATTCAGATTATGACGGATTTGCATCCATTGCATGCGGCGGGACAGACTGCAACGATAACAGCCCTTCAACTTACCCAAACGCACCTGAAATATGTGGTGATTCTACCGACCAAAACTGCGATAGCTTAGACGTTTCTTGCCAAATATGCCAGGTGAATACTTCGATTAGCTCGAGATGCTCGTGTGGTTCTTTAATTGTATCTTCAGGATACTGCTGCAACAACCTGTCATCATCAACAGAGTGCTCGAACCCCACTTTGCCTCAGCCATGCTCTCAAGCCCAAGTAACATCCCCATGCATTTGCGGCAGCACAACCATCTCAGCCGGCTACTGCTGCAACAGCACTTACAGCATTACAGAATGCGAGCCTCAGGCCTGCAGCGATGGAGAAGCAAGAGAATGTGGCATTGGCATTGGAATTTGTGCAAAAGGGATACAGACATGCGCAAACTTAGCTTGGTCAGACTGCATTGGTGCAATCAACCCAACAAATGAAATATGCAATAACTTAGATGATAATTGCGATGGGACAATCGATGAATACATTGCAAACTGCTCGACTGCACAAATCAAGCCGCTTTGCGATGAAAACTGGATTTGTGGAGATTGGAAGAACTGCTCGTCAAATAGAAGGCAATACAGGGACTGCACTGACTTGAACAACTGCTCATCCTCTTTCAACAAGCCAAAAACAATGCAAAGCTGCAAGCCTTCTTCTGCAACAAAAAACACCGAATCAACAGCCAAAGAAAAAGTAGAGTACTTAAGGAACAAAAAAACTTTGCCTGGCAACAAAACTGCTGAAATGGAAGAAATCGGGCAGGAAGAAACAGGAAACTCAAATTCTGGCAATATTTTGTTTTACAGCGCACTATCATTGATGATACTAATTGCCGGCGTTCTTTTCTTGTACAAAGAACAGGGAGTTTTGTTTAATAAACAACCAATTAAAAATCCTGAGTCTGACAAGCTTAAAGAACAATATGAAACATTCGATATTTTAAGGCAAGAAGTAAAGTTCATGAAGTTCGAAGGCAAGCCAGACGAAAAAATCAGAAGAAACCTGATTGCGGCAGGCTGGAAAAAAGAAATCATTGATGATGTGCTAAAAGGCATTAAATAAAGCCCAATTAAGACATAAATTTATATAATTCTTTTTCAAAAAGATAGAACATGATAAAAAAGAAGAGGGTTTTATTGCTGATATTTTTGTTTTTGGCAGCATCCTTTTTGATTTTATCTGGATTGGTTTCAGCGCAGGCATATAACCAGTGCAATGACAGCATCGATAACGATTTTGACGGCATAAAAGATTCCTCTGATACTGGATGCTCAAGCGGAAATGAGGAATTTAACGTGCTTGCACCCCCGACAGGCTCTTTGAAAGCAGGCGGTTTAATGTGGTATCCTGTTCCGGTAGGGCAATCTTTTCCAGTTGATGTTTTTATGCTGTACCCCAACTACAAAGGCTATTTGTTTGACGACCAATCGCAAATAATGAGATTCGATGTCACAATTAATCCTCCGGCAGGTACGCAGATTTCTGATTATAAGGTGGAATTTGCGGTTATTGAAGAGCCGGGATATTTACAGGTTACATCAAAGAGCTTTACAGCAGAAAAAAATTTTGTCGCGGCTATAGACGGCACAAGCCTTGTAAACGGGAATACCTATCTTGTGCGCTTTAAGCTGATAAGAATATCAGACAACGCATTTCTTTACGAGTACCCTGCTTACCGCATTTCAAAAGTCTCAGGGTCATTAAAATCTTCTATGGTTATTTCTTTCGACGAGAATAACAGAATTCTGCTGAGGGGCAAGTTATCTTTAATATTGGGGGTTTATGACTCAAGCCTGGACGCATACGATTCAGAAGCCGGATGGGAAAATAACTTAACCGTGCGCCGAAGATTGTTTGAATTGCCAATTAATTTTTACAACAACTATCATTATGGAAATGCACCGCTCTCCTCTATGCAGGCAATGTCAAACACATTTCAAAATCACGACATATTTTTCATCCACACAGGTAATTGCTTTTCAGGGAGTTTTAACCCCTCTTCATTCTCAATTCACAATAGCGATGCGTATGTAACTAATTTGTCTGCAATGTCGTCGCATATGGGATTCTATATGATGGATGAGTGCGTCTCAACCTTGGCGCCTCCAGTTTTTACTGCCAATATGCGTTTAAGGAACTTTAAACCCGATGGCGTAACTGTTGCTTCAAGCTTAAGCCCCAATGAGTTGCACTATTGGCGCGATGCAATAGATTTGCTAAGCACTGACCCGTACCCAATGTTTCTTGCTGAGCCTCCCGAAGGCTATCGTTTCAGTAAGGTAGCAGATTGGACAAAATTAACCAGAGAGGCAGTGAAAAACAGCAGGCCGTTTATGGAAGTTATTCAATTCTTCAGGTCCCCCTACGCAACGAGATGGCCCACTACAAGCGAGCTTCGCAGCATGAGTTACATGGCAATAACAGAAGGTTCAAATGGGGTTGTCTATTGGACACTTGGCGGCTGCTCAAACTGCGAAACACTTGCAAAAGTGTGCTCTGACTGGTGTCCCACAAGAGTGGAATATTTCAACAGGCTAAAGACAGTGATGTATGAACTCAAAAGCCTAGAGCCGGCTTTGATAAGCGTTGACAGGCCTGATCTTTTGATAAGCAATACTAACCCAGCGATCCATACCAGAGTGAAATTCGTGAACAATGCGGGGTACATATTCTCTTTCAATCACAATGGCACTCAAGAATCGACTACATTTACATGGCAACAAGCTCCAACCAGAGTGATGGTTTACAACGAGTCAAGAGGGGCTACGCTTTCAGGCAGTAGCTTTTCAGACTCTTACGGCCCATATGAGGCTCATGTTTACGTAATAGACACAGGCCCTGACACATTTGCGCCTTTGATTTCCAATGTTCGCGCTTCCCCCGGTCCAAACTCTTCAGCAATTTTATGGTCGACAGACGAGCCTTCCAATTCTCTCGTGGAATATGGCATAGGCTCAGGCCTTGGGTTATCTTCCCCTCTTTCAAGCCAGCTGACAACAAGTCATAGCATTACTCTCCAAGGGCTTGCACCTGACACATTATATTATTACAGAGTTAAATCAGCAGACGCATCACAAAACCAGGCTGCATCCCAGCTATTTTCGTTTACAACACCAAGCAATATAGCAGCACCTTCCTGCCCTATGGAGGCAGTTACATTTCCATGTTTGTGTGGCAGAACTTCAATCACGTCCGGATACTGCTGCAATAATGTCTATAGCATTACTCCATGCCAGCAAAACACAAGCCAGCCTTGTTCTGTTGGAGCAGTAACATCCCCATGCATTTGCGGCAGCACAACCATCTCAGCCGGCTACTGCTGCAACAGCACTTACAGCATTACAGAATGCGAGCCTCAGGCCTGCAGCGATGGAGAAGCAAGAGAATGTGGCATTGGCATTGGAATTTGTGCAAAAGGGATACAGACATGCGCAAACTTAGCTTGGTCAGACTGCATTGGTGCAATCAACCCAACAAATGAAATATGCAATAACTTAGATGATAATTGCGATGGGACAATCGATGAATACATTGCAAACTGCTCGACTGCACAAATCAAGCCGCTTTGCGATGAAAACTGGATTTGTGGAGATTGGAAGAACTGCTCGTCAAATAGAAGGCAATACAGGGACTGCACTGACTTGAACAACTGCTCATCCTCTTTCAACAAGCCAAAAACAATGCAAAGCTGCAAGCCTTCTTCTGCAACAAAAAACACCGAATCAACAGCCAAAGAAAAAGTAGAGTACTTAAGGAACAAAAAAACTTTGCCTGGCAACAAAACTGCTGAAATGGAAGAAATCGGGCAGGAAGAAACAGGCTTCCAATCAAATGACATTTTATTTTACCAAATTGTATTCTTGATGGGGTTTATTGCAGCCGCCCTTTATATTTATAACAAATCAAGCATTCATTTTAATGAAAAATCAGGACCAATTTCCGAAGCTGGAAGAATCAATCAGAAGGTTAGGAAAAGGCTTGAAGAGGCAGGCTGGGACAAAGAAGCTATCGAAAGATACATGAGAAGGATTAAGTAAGCTCCCTGCTATGACCCAAATCCGCCGAAGAAAATCCCGACTACCACGTAATGGCCGAGAATTAATATTACGCTAAACAAAGTGAAAGCAAGAAAATTTGATCTTAAAGTGTTGGAAAGCTGGAATTGGTCATTTCCAACTTTTATGTTATTGAGAAAAATTGACAAGACAATTATGAGCTCTATCATATAGATGGCAACTATAAGCTCAACAATTGTCGGAGGAATTATCTCGGTTATTTTTACAAGCTGAAGCGAGGTTTCCGTGGTTCCAAACGCAGACTGGATTCCCTGAAGAGTATGCGAGATAAAAGTAAGCGCCTTGACTATTGCAAGTGACATCAAGACAGCAGCGGCGCACAGGATAGGGGCAAGAAAATTGATAGTGACTCCAATCAATGCGACAGTCTCTGACAAAAGAGTTTTGATGTAGTCATCAAGTTCGTATACAAGTATTGTCTGGCTTCTTGTCATTTTTGCAGCTTGCCCTGCGCTTTTTTGGGAAATGTTGGTGAAAGAGATTATCTGCGATAAGATGTCTGTGACTTTTTTTGAAGGGCAGATTGACGGCATGACTTTTTCTGTCAGTTCGGCTATGGATTTTTTGGTGACGTGCAGCTTATGGTTAAGGACCTTGAATAGCTTGACAATAGGGTGCTTTCCAAAACCATGGGTTTCATAATCATCAATGGTGGCAGGAATGATTTTTTCAAATGACATGTTCAGCGTAAGGTAAGTTGAAATAGACTGCAGAAGATGGGGGATGTCTTTTTCTATCTCATCCACTTCTTTCCAGAGCTTTTTGTTCATAGTATAGTAATAATTGAAAAATATCCAAATCGCAATCATAATTCCAAGCGGAAACAGCCAAATCTTTATGACAGAAATCAGTGAGTATTCTCTTTCAATGGTCGAGACAGTTGAAGTGTCAATGGTGATAAGATGGATAAACGCAGGCATAAAGAAGAGAATGGCAATTGCAAAGCAAAGCACATAAATGAGCAATGGAACATTCTTATGCCTTGGGCTGCTCCTTAAGTCAATCGTATCAACCTGAATTCTTTTTGATGAGAAATTAAGGGCCATCATAAGGATGACTGCTGGGAAAAAAACATTGTAAATGAAGGCCAGCAGCGTTGGGTTTACCACATTAGGGAGAAAAACGCTAATCAGCGGCAAAAGCATCAGCGATATGATGGGGAAAAGGACACCGAAAGCTATCAGTGTTTTCGCATTGTTAGCAAGCTCCTCTGCAAATCTCTTCCCTGCCGTATGGTAGCTTATGATAATGGTTTGGAGAGTTTCATTTATTATTTCCTCCCTGTCTTCTTCCGGGGACATTATGGCTGTCTCAAGCAGTCTTAGCGCCTTTACAAAATCAGGATTGTAAGAATTCCAGATAGGAGTATAATAGGCAAGCACTTCCCCAAGCGTGTTCTGCTTTTTCAGGCGCAGCCTGTTGTATATATCCTCAAACTGCGTTCTTAGTGTTCCTTTAAGGCTGTCCTTTGTATTTATAATAGCATACTCTATGCTCTGATTCATCAGGACATATGTAGAGATTCTAAGCAGCGCCTTTAGCATCTCTTCCGAATACTGCACAGTTCTTTGGTAGTAAACGACGTTGATTGGATA
>CAZGTJ010000063.1:2817-6296 GCA_964528545.1 uncultured Methanosarcinales archaeon | reverse complement strand
GGCCTCCAAGGCATCCTCGCCAAATACCAACCAAGATCAAGCGGCAATATGATTGGATTGATAGGCGGGATTGTTTCTTTAGTCGCATTCGCTGTTTCCCCTCCTCTTGGTATTGCCGCACTGGCAGCCGCCGCTTATACAATGTATAAGGACAGTTCAAAATCAGAACACAATCACTGAAACAAAATTTCAGTTAATTTTATAAATATCAATCAAGCAGAAAAAGGCATGAACGGCAGGCTTCATTCGTATCTTGTTGAATGGACTATTCATTTTTTCAAAAACAGGGATATGATTCACAAGAGAATAGAAAACATTGAAAAAGACAAAAACGGGTTTGATATCCGTATAAAATTCAAGGACAAGGAGCAGTTTGTAATTGTTCTGGAAACGCTTGACATTGAATTGATTCTATCGAAATTAAATGACGACTCCCATTTTTCCATTGTGACTCTGAACTCAAAGCAAAATCTTGACTTGATGGTTAAAAACTGGAAAAAGCTTGCAGCTTTTAAGTCTCTGAACCTGATTTTTGTAAACCCTTTCTCAAATCTTGACAAAAAATGGATTGTTTCGCCTTATGTCCATAACAGGATTTGCGATGGAAATTCTTTGGAGCTCGGGCTAAAATCAATGTTTGAAACGGTCGACCCAATTGAGCAAGAGCAGATGATAGTAAGGATTACAAACTAAAAAATATAAACTGCCCAACAAAGCCCGCAAACAGGGGAATAAGCAAGTTGTCGTCAAGCTCGTCAACAAGTGTCTCCACAATTGTTGCGACCAGGGCCATTCCAATTACGATGTAGATATTTCCTGGAATTTTTGAAAGAACAATAAACCCCACCAAAAGATTTGTAACAAGCTCTGCATTAAATCCAGCCCAGGTTTTATTTCTGTAAACTAGAGTAGTTCCGTACCTTTTTCCTATCAACGCTGCAATCATGTCTCCGAAAGTTGTCATTAACAAAGCTACCAGAGCTATCTTTGGGTCAAAAACAGCAAGGGAGATTACAGTTGCGGACAGGAAGTAGATTGAACCGTACATCCTATTTTGCTCTTTTGGCCTTATGAACTGCGAGAAGAACGGCATTTTCCATCCAAGCTCGAGCCTTAGGTATTCAAGAATCAGAAACAGCATGAGCAGTGCAACAAGGAAAAGCAATGCAATCTGCTTTGCAAGGGCTGCCGTGTAGCCGGCGTCAGCGAGATTTCTTTGTATTAGAAAGTAGATGGCAAGTACGACTAGCATGCCTATGTGAATTATCTTTCGTCCTATTTCGTGAAAGAATCCCCATACCATAGAAAACAAATTAACAAGTGATTATAAATAACTTTCTAAAGTCATCTTTTTGCTTTTGCGTCCCTTTCCCTTATATACCTTTCTGGAGGCCTTCTGTAGTGCCGCCAGAAGTCATTAATTCTTTGCTCATCATTTCTTCTTTCCTTTACCGCCTCTTCTGGAAGGTCGGGGGTTGCGAAAAGCAAGCCAGACGGCTTCTCCTTTCTAAACTTCAGGTACCTTTCCCTTTTGGGATTGGTTTTCTTCGCCTTTTTCCTCTTTCCCATATAATAAAAAAAATTGAGGGGATTTATAAATTTAATGATACGGCTTGCGGGACTTTCACGCCATGTGGGCTTGCCCACAATTTTGACCAAATTTTTTCTAAAAGTTTGGGCGAATTGAACCCGCCTTCCAAGATATCTCCATAACCTTTAATGAGGGCTTGGGCGAAGCGAAACTTTCCAAGGCTTTTCTCAAAAGGCTTTGGGAATCTTGTGTCTTGCCGATAGACCAAAGCCGTATATTAACATGGTATTTTCGAAATTTATAAAATATTATCGGAAATCAGCCGCTATTTGCCAATCGAACTGTCTTTGAGGCTTTATATAGGCAAAACAATAAATTTATAAATCAACGATATCAGAAATTTCTTAAAAACAAGGTGACAAAAATAGAGAGGAATACCGACGTTAAAATCAAGTGCTACAAGTGCGGAAACGAATACACAATGGACTTTATGAGAATGGATTCTAATGGCAAAAATCTTGTGTGCAAAAACTGCCTTGACAGAAGGCCGGTTGCACACGAAAAAAAGCTTAGTGCGGAAACTTCTTCTCAAAAGCCAGCTAAAAAAGCTGAAGAGCCACAGATGAAAGAGTACTTTTGCAAGGACTGCAAATACAGTTTCAAGAGGTCACAGCATCTTGTGATAAGCGCCTGCCCCTATTGTGATTCTTCAGAGGTAATTACAAAAGGAAGCACTGCAAGAATTATTTCAGATGCTTTCAGGATGAAGGGTGTTGACTAATGGAATGGATGAAGCCGAAACAAGAAGACATTATGGTCCCGTGCAAGAAGTGCGGAAGCAAAGTTCCAGCATCTTCGCTAAAGATGGATCTGGATGAAGGGAAGATGATTTGCGTTGACTGCATCAAGAATAAGGCCATTCATAAGGAAATACAAAAGGAAGTTTTTCACAAGGATGATGACAGTATGAATTCCATGACAAAAAGGGAAAGAGTCCATGAAGCCCACAAGGTGCCCCACAAGTGCTCAGGATGCGGCTATAAATTCATGATTGATACTGAAAGAAATTCCCCAAAAAACTGCCCTTACTGCAATGTTAGGGTAAATAATTATTAAGAATGAATTAAAATAAAGTATTTATTCTTCTTTTGCAGCCTTTTCGGGCTCTCCTTCGTACGAAGGGACGGCTGCCTTGCTTATTATCATTATGTCTCCAATTGACTTTACAAGCTGGTGCGGAACTATTACTCCTTTAGCCGAGCCTAAAACCTTGTTTAAAAATGAGTTCTTAGTGGCTCTTACTCTCCATCCGAATACCTTGTTTTGCGTAACAATCGATTCTTCAACATCTCCGAAATATTCGCCGTTGTCAGTAAAAACCTTCATATCGTAAGTTTCGCCTATTTTCTTCATCTTTAGCATTGAAATCACCTTTTAGTTTTAATCGTAATAATGTTTTTCTCTGCATAGTAGTATATAAAACTTTTGGAATTGGCTCTTGGCTTCATGCTTTTCATCCTTATTATGCATTGAAAAGCTTATTAAAACCAGACTGCTTCTTGAAACCCATGAACAACGTGATTTTCCTTGGAACATCGCACATAGCAAGGCAGAGCCTTAATGACGTGAGAAAGTATATTGAGCACGAAAAGCCGGATATTGTTGCTTTGGAGCTGGACAAGAGAAGAATGCAGATTTTGCTTATCCCGGGTCCAAAGAAAATCCAGCTAAGAAGCATACGCCATATCGGGCTTAAAGGGTTTTTGTTTTCTTCCCTTGGCGCATGGGCAGAACAAAAGCTTGGAAAAATGGTAGGAGTTGCCCCAGGCTCTGAAATGAAGCAGGCCATCAAAATAGCCAAAAAAAAGAACCTTCAGATTGCGCTTGTTGACCAGAATATTGAAGTTACCCTGCAAAGACTTTCAAAAGCGATAACATGGAAGGAAAA
>CAZGTJ010000063.1:0-2807 GCA_964528545.1 uncultured Methanosarcinales archaeon | reverse complement strand
CAACTTCGTCGTTGACATTTTAAAAAGCCCATTCACAAAAGAAAGAATTGAGTTTGACCTTGCAACTGTTCCGGACAGGGCGGTTATAAAGAAATTGACAAACAGGCTAAAGCAAAGATATCCATCACTTCATAAAGTGCTTATTGAAGAAAGAAATGAAGTAATTGCGAAAAATGTCAAGCAGCTTTCAGAAATGTATCCCGACAAGAGAATTTTGGTGATAATTGGAGCGGGCCATGTGGAGGATGTTATTGAGATTCTTCAAAGCCTGGGCAACATAAGGATAAGATATAGCTATACATTTGATAGTTCAAAAGTTTCGTAATATTTAAATATGGACTTCTTAAATAAAGCTGTATGGCAGAGTATGTTGACTTAAGAGACAAGATAAGAAAATACTACACTTATGCTCCAAACGAGATCAAGGGGCTTGCAATTGCAATTTTTGTTATCGGATTTATCATTTCCTTCAGGGAGTGGGGAATAGATGACTTTGACATCGACTCTGGAATTTTCAATTTAGTCAATGCTATTTTGATAGTTGCATTGTCATTGCTTGTTCATGATGCGGCACAAAGAATCTGGGGGCTTGCAATCGGATACAGGATAGAATTCAAGATGTCAATTACAGGGCTGTTTCTTGCATTATTGCTTGCATTTATGGCAAATGGAAGCTTGTGGCTCATAATTCCGGGAGGGTTTATCGTGCACCATCTCGCCGGCCATAGATTAGGGTGGTTTAGGTATGGCATTAATTACTGGGGACAGGCAATGGTTTCTCTTGCAGGCCCTCTTGCGACTTTGTCCTTGATTATTTTACTTAAAACTCTTAATGTTTTTGCACCAAATTACCTAATTCAAAAGGCAATTGTTTTCAATGTCATTTTTCTTGTGACCAGCATGCTTCCCATTCCTATCCTGCCGGGCGGAAAAATTATTTACGCGAGTAGGATGGCGTACGCATTTTTGTTTCCAGCCATTGTTTTTGCAACGATTTTACTGATGGTGGACATTCCCGTGTTTATGGCCATTGTATTGTCTCTGCTTGTTGGCATTATATTGTGGATTTTGTACTATATTAGCTTTGAAAGAAAAATCTGGACAGGCCTGAAGTAAATGGACGTGTTCAAAAACTGGATGGAGTATCTGCTTTTGGTGTTCATGGTTGTAGGGATAATTCTTGCGCTCGCGGCACCAAGCGCTATCATAAGCTACATAATAATCCTGATATCTGGGATATTCGCCGGCAAAATCCTGCAGATTAGAAAGAATGCAGTCCAGTTCCCTTTTGTCATGATAATAATCGGCTTTGTTATCGGATATGCAATTGGAGCCTATTATGGAAGCAGAAGAATGATAATAGTTCTGTTTGTGGTTGGGGCCTTGGCAGGCTACAGGCTCTATGACAAGGGCTTTTTGAAGCACTAGACATCCATTAATAAACTATATAAATCCGAAAGGGCAACCTATTCTGCATGATAAAGAACTTTGAGCCTAGGCTGTACCAACAAACCATATTTGCAAAGGCTGCTGAAAAGAACACACTAGTTGTGCTGCCAACAGGTATGGGCAAAACCAACGTATTTCTCATGCTTTCTGCCCAAAGGCTCAAGCAATACCCAAATTCAAAGGTTCTCTTCATAGGCCCGACAAGGCCGTTAATTGACCAATACATGGACGTGTTCAAGAATCATCTTGAAATTGACCAAAGCCGGATGGTTGTTTTTACTGGCATGATTTCTCCTGAGAAAAGGGCAGAATTATGGAAAAGCGCAAAGATAGTTTTCTCAACTCCGCAAGGACTTGAAAATGATATAATAAGCAAAAGAATCAATCTTGAAGATGTTTGCCTTCTTGGAGTTGATGAAGCCCACAGGGCAGTTGGAGACTACTCGTATGTTTTTGTCGCAAAGCAGTTTGTGAAGCTTTCAAAGTATCCAAGAATAATCGCGCTCACTGCATCCCCTGGAAGCGACATGGAAAAAATAGAGGAAGTGTGCAAAAACTTGTTCATAGAGCACATTGAAGTCAGAACCTATGATGACCCTGATGTCAGGCCTTATATCCAGGAAATCCAAATTGACTGGATTGACGTAAATCTGCCGCCGATATTTACAGACATACAAAAATTTCTTACGCTGTTTCTTAGAGAAAGGTTTGAGAAGCTAAAAAAAATCGGGGTATTGCAGAGAAAAGAGGTAAAGATAATTTCGAAATCGGACTTGCTTACGATGCAGGCAGAATTAAGGGGCAGATTATCCCAAGGGGAAAAGGATTTCTTGGTTTTAAATGGGATTTCAATTCTTGCAGAAATAATGAAGATTTATCATGCACTTGAACTTCTGGAAACGCAGGGAATAAACGCGCTACACAATTATTTCAAGAAGCTTGTTTATGATTCTGTAACGACAAAAACAAAAGCAATAAAATCCATAATGAACGACTCAAACTTCAAGGCGGCGATGTACAAGACAAGAATACTGCAGGAGGAAAAAGTCGAGCATCCAAAATTAATTGAGCTGCAAAAAGTTGTCGATAATGAAGTCAGGAAAAACAAGGATGTCAAGATTATTGTATTTAACCAGTATAGGGACAATGCCCTTGACATAATTGAAAAGCTGAACAAGATTAGCGATGTGAAATCAAGAATTTTTGTCGGGCAGCAGAAAAAGGGGGAAACCGGACTGAGCCAAAAAGAGCAGATGCGGATGCTCGATGACTTTAGAAACGGATTGTTTAATGTTTTGGTTGCAACATCGATTGGCGAAGAAGGGCTAGACATTCCAAAAGTCGACCTCGTTATTTTT